>NZ_JATABF010000013.1:0-108549 GCF_036533715.1 Vibrio sp. M260121
CTTGATTGGGTTTATAACTGTTGATGATGTCGAGGGCTTGAGAAACGTGCATAAAAAATCCGATAAACAGGGTCTATCGGATTTTTACATACAGGTAGGATCATTCAACTGATCTGCCGATTAAAGTCTTAACTGATCGGCATTAGGGCAATTGCTCTGCCTTTTTATTTTTTGACACCAAAAGTGAGTGACCCAAATCGCAAATTGATTAACTGCACAAGAGAAATGTGTTACCAGCATTTGTTAATTCTTTGTTATCGCATCAAGGTTGTTAGAATGTTCCGTTAAATCAAGGGAGTGAGATGAATGCCAGAGCGAGCAAGTCTGATATTAATAAACGATCACCGAGAGGTTTTATTGATTGAACGAGTAACGGGCGATAGACACTATTGGGTGTTTCCTGGCGGTAGTGTGGAGGATGGAGAGAATCTTTCTGAAGCTGCGAAACGCGAGGCACTGGAGGAGACCTCTATTGAGCTAACATCGCTCACTCCTGTGTTTCAGAACCAAAATCAAGGCCGAATGGATCATTACTTCTTATCACATATCGGCGCAGCTACCCCAACGCTAGGTAATGGCCCCGAACAACAAAGGCGCTCGGCTTGCAATCAATATATTCTGAGATTGGTGAATTTTACTGAGCTAGCCATGTTGCCTCTCTTTCCAGTCGAGGCGAAACAAATATGCCTTCAGAGCGAGGAGGTACTCTGTGGTCGATAAAGTGTGTCCTCTGGTGTTACGAAAACAAAACCGCGAGATTCTTCTTTTCAAACATCCTCTTGCGGGCGTTCAGTTGGTGAAAGGCACTGTTGAACCCTTCGATTGCGACTTTTTAAGTGCGGCAAAAAGAGAGTTGGCAGAAGAGTCGGGCATCGAACTGGTAAATAAAACAACCTACCTAGGGGCTTGGGAGAGTGGGTTTCAAGAGCAACTTTGGCATTTCGTTTTGTGTGAATGTGAAGCATTGCCGGAACATTGGGTCTTCCACACTCAAGACGATGGTGGGCATGATTTCGAATTCTTTTGGCATGAAGTTGCGAAAGACATTTCCTCCCATGCGCACCCTGTCTTTCAGCGTGTTTTAGAGCAAGTTCGTCAGCTTATCCGCCTTGGAGCAATGAAGTGAAAGTTGAAATCGGTAATCACACGAATGCAGAGTTGCTTCAAGAACTCAAAGAACAACGCATTCAATTCAATCCGTTTGCCTTACAGCTGTTTGAAGATCAAATGATACAAACCAAACAACGTGGCCAGACATTGTCTGTATTGGTAACAACGCCTTCGGAATTGGGGGCACCTTTTGGAGCAACGTTGGCTGAACTTGTTGCTCATGCAGTTCTGAAAGGGCTAGAGCCTTGTCCGCTCGCCGTCGCACCATACTTGTTACTTCAAGGTATTTCTCTCACAAAAGACGAATACATAACGCTCGCTTCTTTGCCCCTTGCTAAGGAAGAGACCTATCCCAGAGGTCTATATCTGCAGAAGCGGGATGATGGTGTTTGGCTAAGAGGTTATCGATGTGATGATGCTTTTATCTTTCCTCCTTCGATGAAGTTTGTGTTCATTGACTTAAAAGCACCACAAGAGGGATAACTTTGACCTATGTGTACCATCGCGTGCCAAGCAATTTGATGGGAGACCGATTGAAACCTCTTAACTGCTTGAAAGCGTCACACCCGAACTTGTATCAACAACATGTCAAGAAATACGAGTATCGCACGCAAGCTCTACAGTGTTGTGTTCATGGGTTAGATTGCTATTGGAATGACGTGCTTCACTTTACGCCGATTCATCCGGGCAAGGTACTAGAGGGATTGAGAAAGTGCGGCCTTGAGGCGACAACGCTAGGTCGTTGGTTTCGATTTGATGTGAGAGAGCTCGGTTTTGATAAAACCAATACCGTGATTTTCTGGTCGCCCAATCAAGAGTTTGTTGATTGGAAAGAATCAAAAGAAGATTTTATGCCTTACAGAGAGCCCGAACTTACACAACTCAGCGAACTTCCGAGCAAAACGCTATGCTTTTATCAGGATAGAATTGATAAGAAAGAAGTGCCATTGTTATTCTTTCGTACCCCTCACGTGCTGTTCAAAGGCACTGTCGCTCTCAAAAATGGCGTCGAAATCACAATTATTTAGCTGATTTCTATATGCTTTGCGCATTCATTCAGATAAGGAAAGGAAACGATAATGGATAAATTCGCACTGTTTCTCCTATGCCTTTGCCTGACAGTGGGTGGTGTCATCCACATTTACGACAGCATTGTCGATGGCTTTCAGCAGTAAGCAAAGAAATACGTAAATCATTCTCACGAAGGAAGTACAAACAAGGAAAGTTCATGAAAAAGCGACTCGTCATATTGGCAGCCATTGCGTCGCAAGGTTGTGCAACAATAGAGACCCTAAACCCAACAAACAATCATGTGAGAATCTCTCATGAGGGGAAGCAGAGCTACTGCAAGGAAATACCAAGAGTTTATAGTGGAGTGAATTACAACATGTGTTTGTTGAATGGTGAGCCTAGCTATTCAGAAAACACGGGGCCCAAACTAGATGGTGTGCCTTTCTTTGTGTTTGATACTGCTTTTTCAGCGTTGGCTGATACCTTATTCCTACCATACACAATAACGATGCAGGCACAGAAAGGGCCAATAGACGTTAATTAAGCTTTCAAGCGAACCATCAAACCAAACGCTATGCTTTTATCAGGAGCGAAATGATAAGGAAGAACAGCCATTGTTGTTCTTTCAACCTCTCACGTACGGTTTAAAGGCACTGTCGCTCTCAAAAATGGCGTCGAAATTACAATTATTTAGCTGATTTCTATATGCTTTGCGCATTCATTCAGATAAGGAAAGGAAACGATAATGGATAAATTCGTACTGTTTCTCCTATGCCTTTGCCTGACCGTGGGTGGTGTCATCCACATTTACGACAATATTGTCGATGGCTTTTTGCCTTACGATTTTGCCCCAGGCTGGTTAAACATGTATTGGAGCGCTCTTGGCCTCCTTGATTTACTCGCCGTTTATTTGCTGATTAGGCACCGCCGGACTGGGTTGGTTTTACTGTTATTGATTATGTTGAGCAGCGTAGGCTTTAACTCTTATGCGCACTATGGATTGGGCGTATTGGAGAGCAGTGGACAGCTGCAATGGCAAACGTTGTTGTTAGGGTTTTCTATTGGAGTATCAATTTGGCTGTGGAATTCGCAAAAGCATCGCCACTCACGTCAGATATTCCGGTAATTGTTTTATTCGATATTACGTATTTTTAAACAGGGAAGTGTTATGGATAACTTTAAGGAGCTGGCGAGCTTCGGTGTTTTTGCCGCGCTATCGGGCTTTAGTTTTGGCGCAATCTTTTTTGGCATTGCGTTTGTGTACGCGGCCATTAACAAACAACAAGATGTGAGCGTGTTCGCCATCTCTTCAATTGTTCTTGGGGTTATCGGTTTGTTTGTTGGCGTGACCCAATCAAACAAAAAACGCGATTTGATTAAAGCCTAAGCTAATTAGAATAGAAAATGCTTAAACGCGTTTCGAGTGAAAACCCTTCGGTAGTATCCCTTACTAGAGATTGCTTTCAAGAATTGAGGGCGATCTACTCTCCAAATAAAGCCGCGAAACCGACGTCAAGCAAAGATGAATGGGTCAATTATGCTTATTATCTTGAAGGTAGAATCGTTGGTTGCGTCAAAGTCAAACTTACAGACGACGAGCTGCAATTATCTGGACTGGCTGTTGAAAGTGCATCTCGAAAACAAGGAATCGCTCGTCGCTTAATTGTGGCTTTATGTAAGTTACATAGCTCAGTGAATGCTTTGAGTGTCTGGTGCGTGGAAGAAACGGGTAATGTCGAGATTTTCAAAGCACTCGGTTTTGAAGTGCTGCAAACAGAGTCTTCTTCGTTGTTCTCGTTAACCAACGGTCGTCCAGCTACGGAAATTAAACTGGGCTATTCAATCCGAAATACATTGGGATGAGTTGCGGTCGCGTGTTCGTGATACATATCATCTAGGTAGGTCAGCAACTCGTCCTCATCAAGAAAGGGCGGCACTACAAAGTCTTTGATTGGGCGCTTTATCGAAGTTTCCGAATCGATATAAAGCGTCCAAATCCCATCTCTGCATTCAGCAAGCATGATTTTTCCAAACACATTCACTTTCATTGAACTGCTCATGAGGAAGACTTTTCCTTGTAACGAAATGGCTGGGTGATCAGTTTATCCAATCTTTGCTCGTCTTTGTCACGAATCTCTGGAACACCAATCACAACATCATCATGACCTAACTCTGGTTGAGCGCGGTAGGTGCCAAACAAACGATCCCATATCGACAGGAAGAAACCAAAGTTTGAATGTGTCTCGCGCACGATGACAGAGTGGTGCACGCGGTGCATGTCTGGCGTCACAACCAATTTACGTAACTTCGCATCCCAAGGCAGTGAAAGCTTTGCATTGCTATGGTTAAACATCGCGCTAGCGTTCAATACGATTTCAAACACCACGATGGCGATAGGAGACACGCCCAAAGCGAAAACAGCTACGATTTTTACAATCATTGAGAGAACGATTTCTATCGGGTGGAATCGTGTTCCGGTTGTGACATCGATATCCAGATCAGCGTGATGCATGCGGTGAAGCTTCCACAGCGGCTTAACGCGATGGAAAACTAAATGCTGTAGATAGATGATGAGATCGAGTAACACAACGGCTATCAGCACGTGTAACCAAGTCGGCAAGGCAAAAGCATTGAGTAGACCCCATTGGTTTTCATAAGCAATGATGGCAGCTTGGAAAGCGGCAATAGGCATGACAACGGCAATAACGACACTATTTAGCGCGACCAGTGTGAGGTTGTTAAACCAGCGAAATGAACGGTCGACGGTCAACTGCTTTCTCGGTAGCTTGTTCTCCCAAAGGGTACACAGCAACAAAACACCAATAAAGATGCTAAGTCGTAGCCAAGAAGGGTCGTTAAATGCTGTTTCGGTCACGCTAATTTCCTTGATTGATTCGCTTAGTTGTTAAGACCTTAAGACTCCACCGTATCTTTCACCGAGAAGAAAGGAATGTGAATGTCCGTCCGTTTACGAGCATTTCTTGAGACTCACTGGCGATGCAAGTAGAATCGCGCTCTACTTTATACATGCACTTATTCTAACTGGCACTTTCTATCCATGAGAATCCACGCTTTCCATCGTTTATACCAGCACCGTCAATCTATCTCAACGAAGCCGTTTAACGCTCGTGGCTGTAAAGTGGTTCGCTGTCCATATTGTCAGGTTTCTGAGCAATATTGTTTGTGCGACATTCAGCCTAACATCGAATCCAATATTGCCTGCATGCTGATCGTATCGGAAAACGAAGTGTTCAAGCCGAGTAATACCGGGCGTCTAGTTGCTGATACGATTCAAGAGACCTACGTGTATCAATGGAATCGTACCGAGCCTTCTCAAGAGATGCTCGCACTGCTAGAAAACGATGCGTATCAACCTGTGGTTGTCTTCCCAGCAGATTACGTGGATGAGCCTGAGCGTTTATTGGATGGTTTGAATCCAGAGCGTTTGAAGGCATCCGATGGTTCAGACAAAAAATGGTTACTGATCTTCATTGATGGCAGTTGGCGTGAAGCGCGTAAGATCTTCCGCCGTTCCGAGTTCTTGAAGTCTTTGCCTGTGCTTTCTATTGAACCGGAATCATTGTCTGAATACATCATGCGCCGCTCGGACAATGAGCAGCATTTGTCTACTGCAGAAGTCGCGACGTTAGTATTCAAACAGGCAGGTGAAGAGCAAGCTTCGGAGTGTCTGCAATTGTGGTTTGAAGCCTTCCGTGAAACCTACATGCTGACGAAAACTCGCGTAAAAACTGACTGGTCTCGACCGCATCTGAAACGTTTCAAAGAGTGGGCTAAAATCGAGAGCTAACTCTAAGGAATGAACTTTTGTTGATGGCTTGTTGTTCAACTGGCTTCAATGAGGGGATAAATCTGCATTCGGTCACGGTTTGCAGGCGTACAGATATGGATAATGCTCGGAGTTTATCTTTTTTGACTCCAGCATTTTTTGGGAGTCGTTTGAGCTTTTTAGGAGAGAATTGCATGTATTACGGCTTTGATGTCGGTGGCACTAAAATTGAGTTTGGTGCGTTTAACGAAAAACTTGAGCGTGTAGCAACTGAACGTGTACCAACACCAACAGACAACTACGATTTGCTGGTAGAAACTATCGCAGGTCTGGTTAACAAATACGATGCGGAATTTGGTTGTGAAGGTACGATTGGTCTTGGTCTTCCTGGAATGGAAGATGCTGATGATGCAACCGTACTAACGGTTAACGTACCAGCAGCAAAAGGCAAACCACTTCGTGCTGATCTTGAAGCTAAAATCGGTCGCAGCGTAAAAATTGAAAACGATGCAAACTGTTTCGCGCTTTCTGAAGCATGGGATGAAGACCTTCAAGACGAACCATCAGTACTAGGTTTGATCCTTGGTACTGGTTTTGGTGGCGGCTTTATCTACGAAGGTAAAGTATTCTCTGGCCGTAACCACGTAGCGGGTGAGGTAGGTCATACACGTCTTCCTATTGACGCATGGTTCCACCTAGGCGAAAACGCGCCTCTACTAGGTTGTGGTTGTGAAAAGAAAGGTTGTCTAGATAGCTACCTATCTGGTCGTGGTTTCGAGCTTCTTTATGCGCATTACTACGGTGAAGAGAAGAAAGCGATCGACATCATTAAATCACACGCAGAAGGCGAAGCAAAAGCGGTTGAGCACGTTGAACGCTTTATGGAGCTTCTAGCAATCTGCTTTGCGAACCTGTTTACTGCGACTGACCCACACGTTGTTGTACTAGGCGGCGGTCTATCTAACTTCGAACTGATTTACGAAGAGATGCCAAAACGTATTCCTAAGTACCTGCTTTCTGTCGCGAAGTGTCCAAAGATCATCAAAGCAAAACATGGTGATTCAGGCGGCGTACGTGGTGCAGCGTTCCTAAACATCAAATAATCGTCTGAGTTTTCGGTAAGCGAAAACACATAAGACCTACTTTGAAAGCCTCGTTTTCCTTTAAGTTAAGGTGAAACGGGGCTTTTTACTTATAGAGAACGAACAAAAAGAATAGGTATAAAAAACTCGCGACGAATCGCGAGTTTTTGTTTTGGTCCGTGTAGCTTGGCTTATTTGTTCTTTTTACCTACGCCCAAGTTTTCTTTTTGAGCTAGGGTGATTTTGCTAAAGCCTAATTTTCTGAAGTAGTTATCGCGGTAGTTGCGCACTGCTTTAGTGTCAGACACTGCTTCGATTTGTTGCTCCATCTTTAGGAACTCAGTGATGTCGATACCTTCTGCTTCTGCAACCGCTTCTTGAATGTTGCGGTGTTGCTGGTACGAGAACGTCAGTTCTTTGTCTTGGTCTTTGTAAGTGTAAAGAATGGTGCGAGCCATAGCTGTCTCTCTGAAAATTTTTCTGTAATCAATAAAAAGGTCAGACATGGCTGACCTTTGAATTCTGAATTGGCCTAGATTCTGCCTTGAAGTGGGATAATTGTCACGCTTTCTCCCGTTTTTACTGTATCAACAGCAGGGGAGATTTCGATCAAACAGTTTGCTTCACTCATTGAGCGCAGAATACCAGAGCCTTGTTTGCCTGTTGTGCGAACGGTTAGGCGACCTGTTTCGTCTAGCTCGTAGATACCACGGCTAAACTCGGTACGACCTTGGCGAGAGCGCAGATTTTCTGTCGCAATGGCACTGACTTTAAGTGGCTTCCAACCTTGTTCACCTTGCATCTTACGCAGAGCAGGTTCAACAAAGTTGATAAATGAAACCATCACAGCCACAGGGTTACCCGGCAAACCAAAGAAAGGCTTATCGTTGATTTGACCGAACGCAAGCGGACGACCAGGGCGCATGTTGATACGCCAGAAATCAATTTGACCCAGTTTGTCTAATGCCAGCTTAATGTAATCGGCATCGCCAACGGATACGCCGCCAGAAGTCATCACCACGTCGGCTTGCGCAGAAGCATTTTCCAGCGCTTCAATCATCAATTGCTCGTTATCTTCTAGAATACCGAAATCCAAGATCTCGCAACCTAGCTTCTCTAACATGCCCATGATAGTGAAACGGTTTGAATCGTAGATTGAATTTGCTTTCTGTTCTGTGCCTGGCGCTTGTACTTCGTCACCAGTAGAGAACACGGCTACTTTCAACTTGCGGAACACGTTCGCTTCACCAAAGCCAAGAGAAGCAATCATGCCCATCTCAGGAGAGGCTAGACGAGTGCCTGCAGTGAACACATCGCTACCAATTGCTAAGTCTTCACCCGCTTGGCGAACGTTTTGACCAGTTTTGATGCTCGCACCATTGAACGTGACAGTATCGCCATCCTGTTTCGCTTGCTCACGCATAACAACGGTATCACCATTGATAGGTGTTGGTGCGCCCGTCATGATCTTAACCGCTTGACCAACTTCCAAAGGCTGATCGTAAGCATGACCTGCCATCACTTCAGCAACCACTTGGTAGCTTTCACGCTCGACGTCATCACCGCGAATGGCGTAACCGTCCATCGCTGAGTTGGTGTATTGCGGAACATTTACTGGTGACACCACGTGATCTGCAAGCACACGACCGTATGCATCTTGAATCTTGCATGCTTCGGTTTCAGCTACCGTGTTCACCAAAGAAAGGATCTTTTCTTGTCCTTGAACCACAGAAAGGAAAGCTGGAGAAAGGGTATCGCAGCAAGCGGCTTCTTTCTCTTTACTCTTTGGTGCTTTCGCTTCTTGAACATACTGAATAACGAACTGAGCAATCGCCTCAAGGTCGTTGATGTTCATTTGTGGCAGTTCAGAGTCTAATTCGCCACTGTCTGAAGCAATCGCAATGATGTTTTCATCGTTTGGATGAAGCCAAGGCTTGCCGACTTCTTCACGGTGCAATTCGATCTTAGGGAACGCAATGTTTTTGCAGCCTTCCACTAGAACCACGTCTAGCTTGTCTTCATCGAAACGTGTCAGTAGGTAATCAAACTCCGATTCTGACTCTGGTGTTTCTGTCATCAGTGCGAAGCGGTTGCGAGAAGAGATCAGCATTTGCGATGCGCCTGCTTTACGTAGGCGATGGCTGTCTTTGCCCGGTTGGTCGACATCGAAATTATGGTGTGCGTGCTTTAGCATACCGATGCGTAAACCTGCTTCGGTTAACTTTGGTAGTAATGCTTCAAGTAGCGTAGTTTTGCCCGTACCAGAGTAGGCAGCAAAACCAAGAATAGGGATGTTTAGCGTGTGTTTCATGATTCGAGTTGTCCAAATTGCGCCAATTCTTCAGGCGTATTTAAGTTGACGAAACAGTTTGGTGAGTCGCTAAAGTCAACGTAACTGGTGTTGCACTCTTTGTAGAGTAGGATGATCTTACGATCGCCACGTTCTAAAAACGCGGTCAGTTTTGGCAGTACGCGCTTGTGGTAAAGCGTGAAGACAGGCTGCTGGTGGTCGCCATCATGAGCAACCAAAATATCGGTGTCTTCTTTTACCGCATTGCAAAAACGTTCAACAAGATCAGTGTTGATTTGTGGGCTGTCGCAAGGGACGAAACCAACCCAATCGGTTTCTGCATGAACCAAGCCCGCGTGGATACCGCCCATCGGACCTGGGAAATCTTTAAATTGATCGCTGAAGACGAAACCAAACGCACGGTAGGCGTCTTGGTTTCGGTTCGCATTGATTAGAATACGTGGTGTTTGCGGAGATAAACGTTCGATAACGTGTTCGATGAGTGGCTTCTGATTCAGTTCGATCAGACCTTTGTCTTTTCCACCCATGCGGCTGGCTTGACCACCAGCCAAAATGACCCAACTAGTTTGTGTTGGCTGAAGCATATGCGTTCTCTTGGGATGTTTCTTTTGGTATGACATACAAGAGTGGAGACTCTATCAAAGTCTTGTCTTTAATCCACCACTGTTTTTTACATAAATCCGTCAACGCGTTCGCTTGGTGGCTCGTCACAACAATACTAGAACCGCGATCAAGCAGATCTTTTGCCATGATAACCAGACGTTCAATCGACTCTTGGTCGAGAGAGGCACTTGGTTCATCCATCAACAAAATCGATGGTTTTAAAATCCAAGCTCGTGCCATTGCTACGCGTTGCTTCTCACCGCCGGACAATACAGAGATGTGTTCGTCGGCTAAGGTTTCTAACCCTACCATGCGCAGCGCACTAATAACTTGAGCTCGCTTATCTTTTGCTGTGTCTTGTTGATATTTAACTCCATAAACGACGTTTTCATAAACAGTGCCGTCAAAAAGGTAAGGAGACTGATGGAGATAAATCACGTCAACACGACCATTGCGACGCGTCCACTTCTTCAACCAAGTATCTTTTGGAGCCACCACTTTCCCCGTTGAAGGCTTGAGTAAACCTGCAAGGATCTTGAGTAGGGTGGTTTTACCAACGCCATTGTCACCTTTTAGGTAAATCGCGTCGTTTGGACCAATGGCCAATTCAGGAATGTGGAAAAGCACACGCTCTTTAAAGCGCATGGACAATTGCTCGGCGGTAATTTTTATAGTCATAATTCACCCTTACATTGGGTCGATGGCGAGTCGATTGCTTGCTTCATGTTCTTAGATAGCCTTTGCCTCTCATGCTCGATAAGAGGAAGTTGAGCGCTAACGCTAACGATAGTAATACAATTCCTAATGCAACTCCTTGCGCAAAAGCACCTTTACTACTTTCCATAGCAATGGCAGTCGGAATATTGCGGGTTACGCCCATAATGTTGCCACCAACCATCATTGAACAGCCTACCTCTGTGACGATTCGTGAGAATCCCGCAATGATGGCCGCCAATAGAGGAAAACGTGTCTCCCAGATCATAGTAGCAGCGATACGAGGTATTGACGCACCTAACGTAATCGCTGTTTCAACTGCGCGACGGTCACTCGATTGAAGCGCACCATGCATCATGGAAACCAGAACCGGAAAACAGACGATCATTTGTCCTAAGATCATGGCTTTTTGCGTAAACAGCATTTGCCAATCACCCAAAGGTCCTGCTCTTGAAAGCATCATGTACAGTAGCAAACCAATCACGACCGTTGGCACCGCCTGTAAGGTGTTCACAATGGACAGCAAGAACCACTTACCACGGAAGTCGGTGTAAGCAAGGACAAAGGACATCAAAATAGACGGCAATACCACCAAAGATATTGCCGTAATAGAAACACTAAAGGAGACCGCAACGATCTCCCATAGGTCTGCATCAAAATTCACCAGTAAGCGCAGGGCTTCTAGTGTTGTATCAGCAAGATTCATATTGCGTTATTTGCTCTCAGCATTCGCAACGAACAATTGTTTGCCATTCAGACGGAAGCCATTGATCAGCTCTTGACCGCGTGGATTTACCAACCAGTCACTGAAAGCCTTCGCACCTTGGTAGTTGATGGTTGGGTAACGCTCTGGGTTCACCAAAATCACTTGGTACGGGTTAAACAGTTTTTCGTCGCCTTGGAATAGAATCGCAAGATCCAATTTGTTTTGGTAAGCCAACCAAGTGCCACGGTCAGTCATGGTGTAGCCTTGCATTTCTGACGCCATGTTTAGAGTAGGGCCCATGCCTTGACCTACGCTGCGGTAGCCACCAAAGTTTGGTTCCATCTTAGTTTGAGCCCAAATGCCCAGTTCTTTTTTGTGTGTACCAGAATCATCGCCACGAGAGATGAAAGTCGCGTCTTTGTTCGCAATCTCTTTGAATACGTCTAGTACTGACGCATCGTCTTTTACTTGCGCTGGGTCAGCTTTAGGACCAACGATAACGAAGTCGTTGTACATCAGTTTACGTGGAAGGACACCGTAGCCTTTCTCAACGAACACGCCTTCTGCTTTAGGTGCGTGTGTCATTACCAAATCAACGTCGCCGTTTTCACCCATCTTCAGCGCTTTACCTGTACCAGCAGCGATGATATCCACTTTGTAGCCAGTGTCTTTTTCAAATTGAGGAAGTAGGTAGTCCAGTAAGCCAGAGTGGTAAGTACTTGTTGTTGTCGCCAGACGAATGTGTTCGCCTTCTTGAGCTGAAAAAGCAGAGTAGCTTACAAGAGTGATTGACGTTGCAGCTAGAGTCAGCGCAATTTTTTTCATTTTAGTTGTTTCCTTTCCAATGATTCTTTGGCTTCTTAAGTATTGGGTTACTAAAGAAGTCGCCAGAGCGTCATAGCGCGCTCATATCACAAGCTACCTTAGGGTGAGGGAGCGAGAAGCGATGGTATTGCATTGATGTCTCCCACATCCTGAGATCACTTGGACACACCATATAGCAAACAAGATGCCAACATTTTACAAGCCCAAAATGTTTGATTTATGCGCTAATTCATTGACTTATTTGCACAAAAATTTGCGTTGGTACAAAATGTCGCACTTTTTGTAGGGTATCTCTGTTTAAACTTGGTACACTCTGTCCCATTCCAATCCAACTGGGGTAAATATGTCTACTCAATCCCATATTAGTACAAACCAACAATACAACGCTTTTTCAGTACTGGTCGTTGATGACGAACTCGGTATGCAAGCCATCCTTAAAAAGGCTCTGGGCAAGTTGTTTTCGCAAGTCGATACAGCGGGCAGCATTGAAGAAGCGGAAGAGCTACGTAACTCACGCCACTACGATTTGATTCTGTTGGATATCAACTTGCCGGGGCGTTCAGGGATTGAATGGGAAGAGGCGTTTGAAGATGACGACAAACGCGCGGATGTCATCTTTATGACCGGCTACGCGGATTTGGAAATTGCGATTCGAGCACTACAGCTTGGCGCGTCGGATTTTATCCTCAAGCCGTTTAACCTAGAACAGATGCTGAAAGCGGTCAGTCGTTGTATGGATCGCCGTTTGAACGAACGCATGCAATACGCGATGAAGCGTGACTATCAGCGTCACAACACCTCAGAGATTATTGGCGGTTCGGAAAAAACTCGCCAGCTCAAACAACTGATCACTCAATTTGCGCCGTCTCGCGCATCTGTCCTAGTGGAAGGTGAGTCGGGCACCGGTAAAGAGTTGGTAGCGAGAGGCATTCACCAAGCAAGCGGTCGAACAGGTCCATTCGTCCCACTTAACTGTGGCGCGATTGCACCAGAGCTTTTAGAGAGTGAGCTATTCGGTCATACCTCAGGGGCTTTTACTGGCGCTAAGAAATCTCGCGAAGGTCTTTTCCGCGTAGCCAATGGTGGCACATTATTCCTTGACGAAATCGGTGAAATGCCTTTATCCATGCAAGCGTCACTGCTACGCGTGTTAGAGCAGCGCACCATTCGTCCGGTTGGTTCTGAGCGTGAAATTAGCATTGATGTTCGTATTGTCGCGGCGACCAACCGCAACCTGCAAGAAGAGGTCAACAAAGGTAACTTCCGTAGCGACCTTTACTACCGTTTGAACGTGCTGAAGATTGAAGTTGCCCCTCTACGTGAGCGTAAAACAGACTTGTTTGAACTGGTTCCATATTTCAGCAATATGCTGACCAGTGAGCTGGGTATGCAAGCGCCGAAGTGGGCGCATGAAGATATGGAAGCGATGAGCGAATACGAATGGCCAGGTAACATTCGTGAACTTAAAAACCTCATCGAGCGTTGTATTTTGTTAGGTAAACCGCCTGCGCATCACTGGCGTGAACTCAACGGCGGCAATGCTTTACCTAATGTCTCCATTACCGTGTCACACAGTGAAGAATTGCCAACCTTCAAAGAAGGCAAAGAGTTCTCTGGTGAAGGCTATCCAAACACTTGGACACTAAAAGAAGTGGAAAAAGCGCATATCCAACAATTGGTTAATTTGCACGAAGGCAACAAGTCGGCGGCGGCTCGAGATTTAGGAGTGGCACGAAAAACGCTAGAGCGCAAATACAAAGAGTGGGATTCTGAGGACGAGGATTATGCCGAGTAGTAGTTGGCAGCAACACAAAGGATTGTCTAAATGGACGTACCGATTCAAAACCATGGTGCGTTATCGACTGTTGATTTTGACATCTGCGCCAATCTTTCTAACGCTGATAGCCCTTATCGGCATTACGATCTATTGGTCGATTCACTATACGTGGCAAAACGCGTTGTTAGACGTATCGGAGCGTTTGGGTGTCGCTAATAACAGCATTACGCTGCTGCAACAAAAGCAGGCGAACTACGTCAAATCGTTCGCGGATTCTTATGACTTCCGTACCCGAGTGAATCAAAATGTCCCACAAGCAGAGTTGCAAAAGTGGGTGACGGCGCAGAAGAAACGCTACGGTTTGGACTTTTTGTCCTTCCAACGTGTTAATTCGATGGAAAACAAATTCCGCTTTATGGATTTAACTAAGCGTGAATCTTTCTTCGATGTTCTGGACAGAAAAGAGCTGGAAAAGCTAGACCCCGAACTCGCCAAACGTGCTGAAGTACCAATTCTAAAAAATGGTGGAGTGGAAGCACGAGGCTTGGTGAGTAGAACCGTGATACCAGTTTACAGCCAGAAGAACGACTTAATTGGCTTCTTGGATGGCGGCTTGCTGCTTAACAACAGCACGGTATTGGTCGATCAAATTCGTGATCTTATCTATTTGAGTGATAACGATACCCTCCGTCCTGTGGGGACTCTGACGGTATTCTTGGATGATCTTCGAGTCAGCACCAACGTTCCGTTAGACAGTGACCAACGTCTGGGACGCGCTATCGGTACACGAGTAAGTTCTGAGGTATACAACAAGGTATTGGCGGAAGGTGAGCAATGGGTCGACCGCGCTTTCGTCTACGATGCTTGGTACATCACAGCTTATCAACCAATCAAAGACCAGTACGACAATGTCATTGGTATGCTCTACACCGGGTACTTGATGTGGCCATTCGTCAAAGCGTATATGACAAATATCGTTGAGATCAGCTTGATTACCTTAATGTTGCTCTTAGTTTCTGGCGTGATGGTGTATCGCGGCTCTCGCGATCTATTCCGTCCAATCGAGCGCATCTACAAGGTAGTGAAGCTTGTCCAGTTGGGTAAAGAAAAGCGCATTGGTCCATTAGGGTTGGATGAACACCATGAGTTGGCTCAGTTAGCGCGCCAATTCGACAACATGCTTGACGCTCTGGAAGATCGTAAAGTCGAGCTGAAGAACTCAGCCATGCAGCTGGAAGGTAAAGTTCAACAACGTACGGCGAGTTTGAAAGACAAAACCGAAGAGCTTGAACTTCATATTCAACTGCTTAACCAAACCCGTGACAAGCTTGTCGTCAACGAAAAGCTTGCCGCACTGGGTGAGTTAACTGCAGGTATCGCACACGAGATTAACAACCCAACCGCAGTGATTCTGGGTAACGTTGAATTGATTCAGTTTGAGCTAGGTGAAGAGGCAAGCCGCGTTCAGGAAGAGATTGACGCCATTCACGCTCAAATTGACCGTATTCGTAATATCACTCGCAGCTTACTGCAATACAGCCGTCAGGGTGGTGTGCAAGACGAAATTACGTGGCAGCACGTGAATCCAATCATTGATGAAAGCATCACGCTGGTTAAAACCGGCACTAAAAAGCGCGACATCGAGTTTGTCACCGATCTACAGGCCCATACTTCGGTCGAGATCAATCGCCATCACTTGCTGCAGATTCTGGTGAACTTGCAGATGAACGGCATTCACGCGATGGACGGCAAAGGTAAGTTAACCGTTGTGAGTGAAGATTGGATTGAAGACGGCGAATTGAAAGGTGCTGCGATTCATGTCACTGACGAAGGTTGTGGTATTAAGCCAGAAAACTTAAGCCGTATCTTCTCTCCGTTTTATACCACCAAACGCGATGGTACTGGGCTAGGGCTTTCGGTTTCTCAAAGTATTCTTAGTCAAACCGGCGGCGAGCTAAAAGCCGAATCGGAATGGGGCAAAGGCAGTACGTTCAGTATCTACCTGCCAAAGAAAGCCGAGCTACTGCTTGAGGTGATGAATATTGCTTAACAGTTTTTATGATTAGCTAACGCAGAAAGAAAAGGGTCAGTGTAAATCACTGACTCTTTTTGTATCTGTCCTTCTCTAAACGCGAGAGAAATACGTTGAATTAACCCGTATGCACTGCAATCTTCGGTGGATTGATTCCGTGCTTCTTGAACTCTTTCATCACACGCAGAGTAATGTCGGTTTCAAACAGCTTCTCGTAGGCGGTATCTACCACATAAGCTTTACACGTTAACTGAATCGCCAAATAGTTATCCGTAATGGTCTGCTTGACGAGAACTGTTACCGGCTTAGGTAGGTGGATATAACGGCTTGAAGACGCCGCTTCCTGAATCAAGTCACGCGCTAACGTAATGTCTTCATTCATGCCCACATAGAACGGAATCACTACCTGCATATCCAGCGCACCGTAGTTACCGCTGACCACAACTTCACTCAAGAACTTGTTGTTTGGAATCGTAATGATGTCATCGGTTAGGGTACGCATACGCACAGAGCGCAAACCAATCGCAATGATATCGCCGTAGTTACCTTCGAACGTGACGCGGTCACCAACTTGGAACGGACGGTCAACCATAACCGTCATACCTGCGATGAAGGATGCGGCTAGGTCTTTCAAGGCGAAACCAACCGAAACCGCTAACGTACCACCAATCAAAGCAAGGATTTGATCGTTAATACGGAAGCTAATCATAAACACGACAGAACCAGCGGTTAAGTAGATAAAGAACTGCAAGAAAGATTGAAGCTTTTGCAGCACCATGCGGTATTGCACGAACTGGCTACCGATGCTTTCTACCATCGAGTTCATGAACTTAAGCAACAGCCAAGTCGATGCAATAACAATGATAGAGAAGAACACGCCGCTCCAGCGAATTAGGCTGGCAATTTGCGAGATATTATCCACACTCGCGATCTCTTCAGTCGCCAATGCAGAGGAGCTTAATAGCGATAACGCTAATACGGTGAGTAGTTTTTTCATCGTTATTTCACCAATAAATGTTGACGGTCGAGAACGTTGGTAATGTGACGGAACCAGTGATCCGACACGCGAGCTTTGTCTTCGCTCCATTCAATAAAGCCGCGGCTTTGGAAGTAGCGCAGAGTACCAATAACTTCCGCAATACTTAGCTGAGTACACTCAGAAAGCTCTTCCGGCGATGCCACCTCAAGCTGAACAATTGAGCGCAGCACGGCTAGCATTGGCTTCGGCATTTTCTCTAGCTCTTGAGACTCTGGTGCGTGGAACAATCGAACCACCACTTGTTGCGTCTCTTTGTTCTGACGAAGAGACAGGCGGAAGAAACGTAGCGCAACCGTTGGATTACCATCTGAGTAATGCCACAGAATACGGTAGAAACCTTGTTTCGCACGTTCTTCTTCCGTGATGTCTTCTTGGTCCCATTGCTTAGGTACGACAAGACCATCAAACGTCACTGGGTTGTCAATTTGTTGGTTAATACGCGTATCAAACAGCGCAGACAGTTGTTTTTCACTCCAACGCGGCATAAACGCCACCCAGTCAAACAACAAACGTTCACCACGAGCACGGTCGACGAAACGCCAGCTTGCTTTCTCAATCGCCATCACAACGCGATGGTTCTTCTTAGAGCGGCGAAGTAGGTTAGTCAGCTTAATCAAACCGCTTAAACCGCCTACCATTGGCTTAACTAGGCGCTGGGCGTTATCAACTGCGATAAGGTAAGGCGTATCACTCTTACGTAAATGCGCAAGAACCTGAATCTCAGACGCGTCTTCTTCTAATCCAAGTTGTAGTGCCATCTCTTTTAGTAGTTCACTGTAACCTGCGTATGGACAGTTCAAATAAAGCGGCTCGGCGTTCTTCACTTTCTTCAGGATAGTGCGCAGGAAGGTCGTTGTACCGACACCACGTTCACCAGAAATCACACACACGGCAGGGCTATCTGTCAGCAGGTATTTAGACAGTTGTTTAATTTCGTCAGAGGCATACTCCACCAACTCGCTGTCTTCGCTACCAGGAAGAATATATTCGAACGTTTGCTCGCCTTTGATTCTTACGAGATTGGTATCACCACCGTTATTACCAGTTTGTTTGGCAACTTCGATTCGGAACAAGTACGCCAACGCTTGGCTGAACATGGTGTAGTTAGACAACATTGCGACGATGCGGTGTTTAAAGCTGTGTAGCATAATCCACACAGCACAAATTGCCGTACCGATGATACTTAGCAACAAGGTATCTTTACGACGGATAGACCAGTTCACCCAAACAGGGCGATCAGAGAGCTTCTCCGCGACTTCAAATACCTTCTTACGCCATAGGCGCAATACTGACAGCGTCACCAATACAAACCAGAAGAACAGCGCGCTGTAGATCCACGAGTAGATGGTGCCTTTACCCAGCGTACGAATCGAGATTTGCAGAATTACGCCAGCAACAATAGCGCTCCAAACGTAACGACGAATGGTCGAAAGGCGCAGGGCAATCACTTCTTGGCTAGTGCTGCGACTGTTGCGATAAGCAAACTCGAGAATAAAGCTAATCGCGATAGAACCACCTAGAACCCACCAAGTGAAGATTTCTAGAATGATCAAATGCTGCAAGCTTGGGATTTCTGATAGCACTCGAAGCGAGAGCGTAATCGCAATCAACCAAGCAATTGCTCTGTGCGCACGACTGATATACCAAATCAAACGAACCCAGATTGGCGGCTTTGTGATGTTATCTAGCTGCGTTTCGCGGAATAGGGTAATGATGCGCTTGCTGTTAGTTAACCACCACACCAAACCGAAGTAGATAAACAATACTTTGATGCCAGCCCAAACGACCGGAATCGGTGAAATCAGAATTTCTTTAATCAGAGATTGGAAAGAACGAATCTGGAAGAACACCAAGTATTCAACGTTAAGCTGAGTTTGACGCCACTCTTGCTTAAACTGCGTGACACCATAAGGACCAAAGCCGGTCAATTTATCGTGCGTGATAGGGTCGGTAAGCTCTAATAAACGTTCTTTGCTTTGACCTAGGCTGTTGACCGTAAGGTAACTGGATTGCGTCTCAAACCATTCTTTGTCTTCACCAGACTCACGGAATGTCTTTAAGTGTTGATCAAAGATAAGGGTTTGTTTGCGCTGCTCACTCATTACTGCATTGAGCAGTTGGTTGACCTTACGTTTGTCTTGATCAGACATAAACAAAGGCTCTGGCAGCTTGTTGATCTCCTGAGTGATTTCTTGCGCCACAGGGAGGATTTGAGGCTCAGGTTGGAATTCGTACTCCCACTCAGCGTGAGCAGGTAAAGAAAGCACGAGACCGACTAGCATTAAAATGCGCGCCATGAAATGCATAAAATTCTCTTAAAACTTATAAGGTTAGAGTTAGTGTAGTTGCTTTATCGCGATATGCGAGTTTTACCCAGTGGCCGTGCGTGATGTTGCGACTTCCTTTGAGAAACGAATGCTTAATAAAGGAATAACGTACGGAATTGATAAAAGGGGACGCACTATAAACCCAATTTCATGGGGTATGTCAATGGTTAGTCATGACGGATTTATGTCTCAGTTTTGAGTCGGTTAGTGTAGGAAACCTTAAAAATGGCAAGGTTTATGTTAGCCAAATCTCAAAATTCAGCCCGCTAAAGAATGCTTTTTCTCATTAATTAATAAAAACAAAACTTGAAGTGTGTAGCCTTAAGCAGTAACGTTGCGCGGTTTTTCCTAATAAACTTGAATTGCTAAGGTAAAGGTTTTGATTTCCACAGCGAATATTACTCAACAATTTGGCGCTAAGCCGCTATTTGAAAACATCTCAGTTAAGTTCGGCGAAGGTAACCGCTACGGCTTAATCGGGGCTAACGGTTGTGGTAAATCAACCTTTATGAAAATCCTGAGCGGTGAGCTTGAACAAACAAGCGGTAACGTAAGCTACGATCCAAACGAGCGCGTTGCAAAACTGAACCAGGACCAGTTCGCGTACGAAGAATTCACTGTAATCGATACAGTAATCATGGGTCACAAAGAGCTATGGGAAGTGAAGCAAGAGCGTGACCGCATCTACTCACTTGCTGAAATGAGCGAAGAAGACGGCATGAAAGTGGCTGACCTAGAAGTTCAGTTCGCGGAAATGGACGGTTACATGGCAGAAGCAAAAGCGGGTGAGCTTCTTCTTGCTGTAGGTATCCCAATGGAGCAACACTTCGGTCTAATGAGTGAAGTTGCACCGGGTTGGAAACTTCGTGTGCTTCTAGCGCAGGTTCTATTCGCAGACCCTGATGTAATGCTTCTTGACGAACCAACCAACAACTTGGATATGGACACTATCCGTTGGTTGGAAGACACGCTAAACGCGCGTAACTGCACAATGATCATCATTTCGCACGACCGTCACTTCCTAAACTCAGTATGTACGCACATGGCTGACTTGGATTACGGTGAGCTACGTGTTTACCCTGGTAACTACGACGAGTACATGACAGCGGCTTCTCAAGCTCGTGAACGTCTACTGAACGACAACGCGAAGAAGAAAGCACAAATCGCTGAGCTACAAACGTTCGTTGCGCGTTTCTCTGCAAACGCATCGAAAGCAAAACAAGCAACATCTCGTGCGAAGCAAATCGACAAGATCAAACTGGACGAAGTAAAAGCGTCTAGCCGTCAAAACCCATTCATTCGTTTTGAACAGTCTAAAGAGCTATTCCGTAACGCTCTGATTGTTGAAAACCTAAGCCAAGGTTTTGAAGAAGACCTGTTTGCTAACTTCAATGCAATTTTTGAAGTCGGTGAGCGCGTTGCAATCATCGGTGAGAACGGTGTGGGTAAAACAACCCTACTGAACACACTTGCTGGTGTACTAGAACCACGTACTGGTGAGTTCAAATGGTCTGAAAACGCGAACATCGGTTACTACGCGCAAGACCACGCACATGATTTTGCTGAAGACATGAACCTGACAGATTGGATGGGTCAATGGCGTCAAGAGGGCGATGACGAGCAAGTTGTTCGCAGCTTCCTAGGTCGTATGTTGTTTGGCCAAGACGACATTAAGAAGTCAGTAAAGGTACTGTCTGGTGGTGAGCAAGGTCGTATGTTGCTTGGTAAGTTAATGATGCACAAACCAAACATGCTGCTAATGGACGAACCAACCAACCACATGGATATGGAATCGATCGAATCATTGAACACGGCACTAGAGCAGTACAAGGGCACATTGTTCTTCGTATCGCACGACCGTGTATTCGTAGACTCGCTAGCAACACGCATCATCGAAATCCGCGATGGTAAAATCACAGACTTCAAAGGCACTTACTCTGAGTTCCTAAAATCTCGTGGTATCGAAGGTTAATCCTTCTTCTGAATAAAGAAAAAGACCTCATCGCGAGGTCTTTTTTATGTCTATTCTTCGTTAATGCTAATGCTTTGCTAGCGCTAGGTTGTGGCGTTCAATCCTTAAATTGCCTCATTAGATAAGCATAAATCCCAACGAGCCCGAAGGTAATGATCATCGAAACGATGATGCCGCTTGGGGTGAGTAGATAATTCCAAAGCTGATCGTTGTTCATAGTTCACATCCTTTGTGAATCCACATGATAGTTTAAGTCTAACTCATCTGACGACTTATGACGACTTAGTGAGAGGTTATTGATTCCCTTTCACGTCAAAATCAATCTTCTCTGCACCAGTAAAGACTTGGAAGCGTAAGCCTTTCGCACGAGCGATGGTGGTGATGCCAAACTTTTTCGCCAGATCTAAACCCATTTGAGTAACGCCTGAACGAGAAAGCAAAACAGGGATACCCATCTGTGCCACTTTAATCACCATCTCTGATGTAAGGCGGCCCGTTGTGTAGAAAATTTTATCTTCACCTGTCTCTTGGTTAAGCCACATTTCACCCGCTAGCGTATCAACCGCGTTGTGACGACCAACATCTTCCACAAAAGACAGAACTTCATTGCCTTTACATACCGCACAGCCATGCACCGCACCTGCTTTTTTGTAGGTATCGTTGTAATGCGTCAATGCTTCAAGCGCCGCGTAGATTTCAGATTGCTTCAAAGGTACTTGTGGCACTT
Organism: Vibrio sp. M260121; assembly: GCF_036533715.1. Lineage (NCBI taxonomy): Bacteria > Pseudomonadati > Pseudomonadota > Gammaproteobacteria > Vibrionales > Vibrionaceae > Vibrio > Vibrio sp. M260121. The sequence goes on from NZ_JATABF010000013.1 coordinate 22,024, forward strand.
GGTAATCTTCAAGCTGCTTCATCACGTTGCCATACATAGTGCCTTGACCACACCCAGACGTTACCGTCTTCTTCTTCAACGCGCCTTCTAGGTGCTCAGTATTTTCTTTGGTGATAACCGCAGCTGAGTGCGTTTCCCAGTCAATAATGACCGATTCAATCGCTTCAGGATCAGACAAGAAGCTCTGGTTCTTCAAATAACCCAACACAAGCGCTTCAGGGCGAGAGCCAAGCGTCATTAGCGTAACGACTTCCTTCCAGTTCAACATCACCGTAAGAGGGCGCTCACAGGCGATTTGCTTAGTTAGCTTCTCACCGTATTCGTCAAACACTTCTACTTCGATGGTCTGTAGGGGATTTTCACTGGTTTTAATAATGTTTGGTTTTACCACAGTCATGTCCTAATGAATGAGAGAGCCGATACACGCTCTCATTAATGGGTCTATTCGTCTTAACGCTACAACAAAGCAATTCTCATTCCAAAATAGCCGTTATGCGAGAAATTGCGAGGCTTTAGGTCAATTCAATGCAAAAACCGCGATATCGCAGTAATGACACAAATATCGGTCCGCGTATCGACTAGTTTTGATCTTGGGGAGAATTTGAGTTTGATTTGGCGCGTTTATTGCTTTGTACCGCTAAAATGGTTGAAAGCAAAGTACAAAATGTCCTTTTCTGTCTTAAAGCCAACATAGAACAAACTGGGTGAGTTATGTCGGATAAGAAACAGTTCGAGAAAAATGAAGATTCATGGTCGATAGGCGTGGATCTTGTAGAGCATGAGATCAGTACCGGTATTTGGGTCACGACCCAATGGCAACTGACGGGATTTGAAATTAACCCAACCGAAGACACTCAACACGTGTGCTTGCTGCAATTGCACAAAGACGAGCGCACCGATTACCGCTTTAACCTGAGCTCGCAACAACCAAAGCTTTTTTTGGTTATGGATAATGTCGACTCTGGTGATACACCGACGATTCAATTGCTTACGGCGTCTCAAACTGTCGCTGCGCAATATATGGATGGCGATAACCTAGTATTATCAAATGATATGCCGTTAGCCGTTCAAGCTTGGATGGAAGCCTTTATTGGGCGTCACGGTGAGTTGTTAGAAGTAAGACGTAAGAAACGCAAAGGAGCGGGCAGAGCAAATGGCAACTAGTTTTTTTAGCCGTTGGTCGAAACGTAAATTAGAAGAAACCACTGCAGAGCCTACAGACGCGAAGGTTGTGGGCTCTGTTGAATCTACTGAACCAGAAACCGCGCAAGCTCATGAAGAATTAAGCACGGAAGCGCAAACATTGGCTACCGAAGCTTCTGCCATAGAGACTGAATCTCAAGAGACATCCAGTGAAACTACTGATCCTGAAGAGATGTCTGTAGCGCAGTTATTGGTGTCTGAGGCTTCAGAGAGCGTTAAGAAAGCCGCATTGCGTAAGATGTTCTTATCAGAAGAGTTTAACGTTCGTGATGGCTTAGATGATTACGATGATGATTACAGTAACCTCAAGTCCCTTTCTGAAGGGGTGGCTGAAACACTTCGTGATTGGGTAAAAGAGAAAACGGAAGAAGAACCAGCAGAAGAAACGACACAATCAACTGAATCTCATGAAGAAAGCGATATTGAATCGGCTGATGTAGAACTTGCTGAAGGTGCCGAAATTCCCGAAGAACAAAAAGAACTGGATATAAACACAGTATCTAATAAAAGTGATATTCTAGAGACAAAACTAGCCCCTGAAGAGGTGGGACAAAATATACCACACAAAGAATAGGTACATTTTGACTAAACGCTCAATGAACCGGCTGAGACAAAATGTCCCAGTCGGTTTTTTTATCCCTACTATTTCTAAGATAAATACCTAACCTATTGAAAATTAGCCGGTATTTAATTGGCACGACATTTGCTATCTGTTGCTCATTACCATTCTTGTTGAAGTTAGACCATTTGCCTAACAGGCAGTGATAACCCGGGTGGGACTACCTAAAAGGGGTAGTTACTGACGAGTTAATCAGCAGAATCGCCTGCGCTAACTACAATGAAAGATGGAAGAAACTATCCATGCGTATAAATGGAACTGAGCAATGTTGAAACAACTATTAGAACAAGCAACTTCCAATAACGGTAAAGCGCGTCTGTATGCGTTTGAGAATACCGTAGAGTTGACCAATCTTATTCCACCAACGGTGAGCTACGAGAGTGGCGGTAATACACTGATTGTTGGACCGACTGCCATCATTGAGAGTGCAGCCGCGCAGCTATCTCAAATGAACAGCCTTACACTTCTTTCTACAGACGGAGAGAAAGGTACCAATCCAGAACTGTACTTTGCAAACTCAGTTCAGGTTTCTGGTTTCCTAGGTACGTTTGAAGTGCTTATCGAAAATAACGGTCTAACAAGCAACCTAGCAAAAGTCGCTATCAATAGTGATTGTTTCGATGTTGTTCTCGATCTTTGTCTAAGCAGCTGTATGTCAGAAGAGGTTCCGGTTCCGGGTTACTACCCAGTGGGACGCGGTTATCCAAAACTGGCTGAAGCGCTAGAAGAGATCCCAACATTAATGGGTACGTTTGATAAGCCAAAATTCTTCCGTCTGGATACTGACCTATGTGCGCACAGTTCTCGTGGCGTAAAAGGTTGTGAGCGTTGTGTAGATGCTTGTCCTGCTGGCGCATTATCAAGTGAAGGCAGCGATAAAACCGGTCATCGCATCGAGATTAACCCATACCTATGTCAGGGAGTGGGTACTTGTGCAACGGCTTGTCCGACAGAAGCGATTCATTACGCGCTACCTAATCCTGAAGATACGCAAAAATTCATTGAACGCACGCTAGCGAACTACGAGCAAGCGGGCGGTCTCGATCCTATCGTTCTTATCTGTAGCTCTCGTCACGAGACTTACAATGTGATGGCACTGAAAGCGCTACCAGATAACGTGATTCCAATTGTGGTTGAAGAGCTGCCTTCTATCGGTATCGATACATGGTTCGCCGCTCTAGTTAATGGCGCGACGCAAGTGCTATTTGCAGCTTCTCGTTTTATGCCTGCAACCATCATTCGTGTTTTGAACAATGAAGTGGGTATCGCGCAAGAGCTATTGGATCAACTTGGTATCGCAAAAGAGACCATCGATATCCTTTACTTGGAATCGCTTCGTGAAGGTCCTCCAACACTTTGCACTGATTCATTCGACCTTGCCCTTGGCGATCTTCAAGGTAACAAGCGTCAGCGTTTGTTTACTGCGCTGGATGCAATGTCTTCTTCTCGTATTCCGGTTGAGAATATTGTTGAACTGCCTGCGAACGCGCCTTACGGCAATGTTTCTTGTGAGAGCAAAGATTGTACGTTGTGTATGAGCTGTGTGGCAGTTTGTCCAACACGTGCGCTTCATACCGATGGTGAATCTCCATCACTTAAATTCGTTGAACAAGATTGTATTCAATGTGGTTTGTGTGAAAAGGCATGTCCAGAGAAAGTTCTGACTCTAACGCCACGCATGAACTGGGTGAAAGAAGAGCGCCAAAAAGCGGTTGTGATTCACGAAGAGAAAGCCGCGGAATGTATTCGCTGTCATAAGCCATTCGCACCTCAGTCTATGATCGACATGCTACAAAACAAGTTACGCGGTCACTCTCATTTCTCCGATGAAGCGGCGATCAATCGTATCGCGATGTGCGAAGACTGCCGTGTGATCGACATGTTTGAGTCGATGGCAGAAGACCCAATGAAACAACTGAAATACTAGGAGCTCGCAGTGGATACACAACGAGAACAAGAACAAACACTGAGAACAGAGATCTACTTGGTTTTGTCAGCGCTTTTCCGTAGCGCACCAAGTGAAGAGATGATCGAGTTCCTGACTTCTCTAGAAGTTGAACCATCAGAAAGCGCAATGCAAAAAGCGTGGATTGCGCTTCAGCAAGCGGCGAAAGATTCCAACCGCGAAGCGCTAGAAGATGAATACCAAGATCTTTTCATTGGTATCGGTCGTGGTGAAGTGATGCCATTTGGCTCATGGCACATGACGGGTGCAATGATGGAAAAACCACTGGCTGAAATTCGTCACGATTTGGAACTGCTTGGTTTCGAGCGCGATGAAAATGTGAAAGAGCCGGAAGACCACATCGCAGCACTTTGTGAAGTGATGTCGATGCTAACGGGTGAAGAAGAAGATCTTCAACAAGCGGTGTTTAACAAACACATCGCACCTTGGTTTAACTCTTTCACTCAGCAACTAGAAAACGCAGAGAGCGCGAACTTTTATAAGCCAGCAGCTCAACTGTGTGAGGCGTTCTTAACACTGGAACAAGTGCGCTTTAGCGTGAACACCAAAAGCAGTAAGCACAAATTAAAAATTGATGTGAAAAACGTCACTGATTACGAGTAATCGAGCAGTACTTGGTCATATCGATAGAGGGGCAATAGCCTCCAAAGATCTACCGTAAGGTAAGGAAGCAATGATGAAAGATAATAAAGAAATAAACACAAGCCGTAGGGATCTCCTGAAAGGCTTAACGACTGCAGCCGTAGCTGGTGCGGTTGTCGCTGGTACAACAAAAGTGGCAAGCGCTTCAGAAACGGTTGAGCCTTCTGAAAAAGACGTGAAGAAGAAAGGGTATCGTGAAACTCAACACATTCGCGATTACTACGACACACTTTAGGAGATAACGGATGAAACTTGTCAAACGCTCCGACAGTGTGAGCAAAGAAACCAATCAGCTTGGCGTTTCTCGCCGTGCATTCATGAAAAACACCTCGCTTGCTGCTGGTGGTGCGGTTGTAGGTGCAAGCCTTTTTGCACCGGGCATGATGAAGAAAGCGCAAGCTAAATCGGTGGATCCAGAAGCGAAAACAGAGGTCAAACGTACCATCTGTTCTCACTGTTCTGTAGGTTGTGGTATCTACGCTGAAGTTCAAAACGGCGTATGGACAGGTCAAGAGCCTGCATTCGACCACCCATTCAACGCTGGTGGACACTGTGCAAAAGGCGCAGCACTGCGCGAACACGGTCACGGTGAGCGTCGTCTGAAATACCCAATGAAGCTTGAAAACGGTAAGTGGAAGAAGCTTTCTTGGGATCAAGCGATCGAAGAAATCGGTAACAAGGTGATGGATATCCGCAAAGAGTCGGGTCCAGATTCCGTTTACTGGTTGGGTAGTGCGAAGCACAACAACGAACAAGCGTACATGTTCCGTAAGATGGCGTCGCTTTGGGGTACCAACAACGTTGACCACCAAGCACGTATCTGTCACTCAACAACCGTAGCAGGTGTTGCAAACACTTGGGGTTACGGTGCGATGACCAACTCGTTCAATGACATGCACAACTGTAAGTCGATGCTGTTCATTGGTTCAAACCCTGCAGAAGCGCACCCTGTTGCGATGCAGCACATCCTAATCGCGAAAGAGAAGAACAACTGTAAGATCGTTGTTGCGGACCCTCGTCGTACTCGTACCGCTGCAAAATCGGATCACTACGTATCTCTACGTCCGGGTTCTGACGTTGCGTTTATTTGGGGCGTGCTATGGCATGTCTTCGCGAACAACTGGGAAGATAAAGAGTTCATCCGTCAACGCGTATTCGGTATGGATGAAATCCGTGCAGAAGTAGCGAAATGGACACCAGCAGAAGTTGAGCGCGTAACTGGCGTTCCTGAGTCTGAAGTTTACCAAACAGCGAAATTGCTTTCTGAAAACCGCCCGGGTTGTATCGTGTGGTGTATGGGTGGTACTCAGCATACGACTGGTAACAACAACACACGTGCTTACTGTGTACTTGAGCTTGCGCTAGGTAACATCGGTAAATCGGGCGGTGGTGCAAACATCTTCCGTGGCCACGACAACGTACAGGGCGCAACTGACCTTGGCGTACTATCTGACACGCTACCAGGCTACTACGGTCTATCTGAAGGTTCTTGGCGTCACTGGTCAAAAGTGTGGGAAATCGATTACGAGTGGGTGAAAGGTCGTTTCGATGACAACGCTTACGGCGGTCAAAAACCAATGAACAGTGCAGGTATTCCTGTATCTCGTTGGGTGGATGGCGTTCTTGAAAACAAAGACAACATTCGTCAACGTGAAAATATCCGCGCCATGTTCTACTGGGGTCACGCAGTAAACTCTCAGACTCGTGGTCCTGAGATGAAGAAAGCGATGCAGAAGCTGGATATGATGGTTATTGTTGACCCATACCCAACAGTCGCAGCGGTAATGAACGATCGTACTGACGGCGTTTACCTGCTTCCTGCAACAACTCAGTTCGAAACACACGGCAGTGTGACAGCATCTAACCGCTCACTTCAGTGGCGTGATCAGGTTATCGAGCCATTGTTCGAATCTAAACCTGACCACGAAATCATGTACCTGCTAACTAAGAAGCTAGGTTATGAAGATCTGCTGTTCAAAAACATCCGTGTTGAGAACAACCAGCCAGTGATTGAAGACATCACTCGCGAATTCAACAAAGGCATGTGGACGATCGGTTACACAGGTCAAAGCCCAGAGCGTCTAAAAGCGCACCAACAAAACTGGCACACATTCCACAAGACGTCTCTAGAAGCAGAAGGCGGCCCTGTGAATGGTGAGACTTACGGTCTACCTTGGCCATGTTGGGGCACACCAGAGATGAAGCACCCAGGTACACACATTCTGTACGATACGTCAAAGACGGTTGCAGAAGGTGGCGGTAACTTCCGTACGCGTTTCGGTGTTGAATTCGAAGGTCAAAGCCTACTTGCTGAAGATAGCTACTCAAAAGGCTGTGAAATCAAAGACGGTTACCCAGAGTTCTCTGACAAGCTAATCAAACAGCTTGGTTGGTGGGACGACCTAACGGCTGAAGAAAAAGCAGCAGCGGAAGGTAAAAACTGGAAAACTGACCTGTCTGGCGGTATCCAACGCGTAGCAATCAAGCACGGTTGTATCCCATTTGGTAATGCAAAAGCGCGTGCGATTGTTTGGACATTCCCAGACCGCGTGCCGCTACACCGTGAGCCGCTATACACGCCGCGTCGTGACCTTGTAACGGATTACCCAACTTGGGACGACAAAGAAGCAATCTTCCGTGTACCAACGCTTTACAAGTCTATCCAGAAAGAAGACAAGTCTGGCGAGTACCCAATCATCCTGACTTCTGGTCGCTTGGTTGAGTACGAAGGTGGTGGTGAAGAAACACGTTCAAACCCATGGCTTGCTGAACTTCAACAAGAAATGTTCGTTGAAGTGAACCCGAAAGACGCAAACGATTTTGGCTTTAAAGATGGCGATGACGTTTGGGTTGAAGGTGCAGAGAAAGGTCGCATCAAGGTGAAAGCGATGGTAACTCGTCGTGTTAAACCGGGTCTGGCGTTCATTCCGTTCCACTTCGGCGGTAAGTTCGAAGGTGAAGACCTACGTCCTAAGTACCCAGAAGGTACGGATCCTTATGTTGTTGGTGAAGCAGCCAACACGGCAACCACTTACGGTTACGACCCTGTTACTTTGATGCAGGAAACTAAAGTAACCCTATGTAACATTCGTAAAGCGTAAGGAGTCTGACAATGGCACGAATGAAATTCCTATGTGACACCAAACGCTGTATCGAGTGTAACGGCTGTGTTACTGCATGTAAGAACGAAAATGATGATGCGCTTGAGTGGGGTATTCAACGTCGTCGCGTGGTAACACTGAACGACGGTGAACCAGGTGAAAACTCAATCTCTGTAGCTTGTATGCACTGTACAGATGCGCCTTGTATGGCAGTTTGTCCAGCTGACTGTTTTGAGCACACAGAAGACGGCATCGTTCTTCACAACAAAGATCTTTGTATCGGTTGTGGTTACTGTTTGTTCGCTTGTCCATTCGGTGCACCTCAGTTCCCGAAACAAGCGTCATTCGGTGAGCGTGGCAAAATGGACAAATGTACTTTCTGTGCAGGTGGTCCAAACACAGAACCAGGTTCTCTAGAAGAGCGTGAGAAGTACGGCGCGAACCGTATTGCTGAAGGTAAGCTACCTATGTGTGCGTCACTATGTTCAACAAAAGCACTGCTAGCGGGTGATGCAGAGAAAGTATCTGACATCTTCCGTCAACGTGTGGTTGAGCGCGGTGCGAAAAACGCAGGTTGGACAGACGGTAACGATCTTTCTTACGACGCAACCAAAAGCTAAGTAGGAGAGACACATGTTAAATACTCTTAAACGTGCGTCTCTTGTAATGCTGTCGATGATGACAGCATTACTGCTGACCTTTGCGATGCCAGCGTCTGCGCAAGAAGACACATCTCCAGTGGTACAACAGGAGATGACACAACTTGCAGGTGCAGATTTTTGGCGTCAGGTCAAAGAGGGGCAAGAAGGCTATACCACGTCGAAATCAGCGGAACACGGTGTGCTGATCAGTACTCCGGGTGAGACTTGGTACATTCTTAAAGAGAAATGGATGTCTCCTGCGGGCGCTGTCGCGATTTTCGGCAGTATCGCGATGGTTATCATGGCTTATGTATTCGTAGGTCCTCTGATGCTAAGCAAGCCACGTACTGGCAAGAAGATGAAACGCTGGTCTCGACTAGACCGTGCACTACACTGGAGCATGGCTTTTACCTTCTTAACGCTGGCATTCAGTGGTTTGATGCTGGTTTACGGTAAGCACTTCTTGAAGCCGTACGTACCCACTGAGTTCTGGGGCTTCATCGTCATGTTGGCGAAGCAGTACCACAACTACATGGGTCCGCTGTTCTTCATCTTGCTGATGTTTGTTCTACTGAAATGGTGGCGCAAATCTATCCCTAACATGACAGACATCCGTTGGTTCATGAAAATGGGTGGCATGGTTGGTAAACACAAAGGTACGCACCCATCAGCTGGTTTCTCGAACGGTGGTGAAAAGGCGATCTACTGGTTGTTGATCTTCTTCGGTGCTATCGCTGCAGTGAGTGGCTTAATTCTGGATTTCCCAATTTTCGGCCAAACTCGTCGCGATATGGAATTGTCTAACCTTGTTCACGCGATTTCGGCACTGATTCTTATCTGTGGCTTTATCTTCCACATCTACATCGGTCTATTCGGTATGGAAGGTGCGTTAGAAGGTATGGTTACTGGTGAAGTTGATGAGACATGGGCGAAAGAGCACCACGATCTTTGGTATGAGGAAGTGAAATCCAAAGAAGCGATGGGCGAAACAGATACGGCAAACACGGAACCAAAAGGAGCGAAAGCGAATGAACAAACCTCATAACGGGATTTGGGTTGCGTACATCCTGAGTTGTTTGACCCCGTTTACGTTCTTGATCTCAGGCGTTGTCGCAATCATTTACGCTGGGTACCGTTTGGATAAAGGCGAAGACAGCGACGTAGTGAACTCACATTACTACGGCTTGATTCGTACTTTCTTCCTATACCTAACGTTCTTTGTTGTTCTGATTGTAACGGTAGCAACATCAAATGGTGTGTTGATTGGTGTAAGTGATTACTGGATGCATAGTACGTTGCTAGACTCTGTTGCGTACTTTATTCCTTGGATTGGTATGTTGTTTGCTGCGTTGGCAATTCTTGTGTGGTTCCTACGCATGTACCAGGGTATGAACCAACTGCGCAATAACATGCCGCACAGACCGTCTACAGGTCCAAACCTGTAAATTCAATGGCTTTATTGAAGAGAAAGCCAGAGAAAAACAGTTTGTAAACATGCAAAACCCTCGACATTGATCGAGGGTTTTTTATATCGTTCAAACAAGCAAAGTCGAGTTAACAGTTTCCTTTCTTTGCTTGACCTGGTGGGCAGAAATCTCCGCCATGACCTGGATGCTTATTATCATCATTGGTGCTTACTTTGACTTTTACATCATCGAACTCACCCTCAACATTTGTAAGCTGACACCCTGCTAAAGTACCTAATAACATAAGGACAAGAGATACACGTCTCATTGTTTTTCCTCTCATTTTATCATTCTAATTAAGACCACTACGACCATGGTCTAATCCATATTACTACTGTTGTTATTCGTTCAGTGTTAAGCTAATGAAAAAGAACAACAAGGATAGGTTATGAATTTCCCTTATAGAAATATTGTAGTACTTACTGGCGCAGGCATCTCAGCTGAGTCTGGTATTCAAACATTTCGAGCTCAAGATGGACTCTGGGAGAATCATCGCATTGAGGATGTCGCAACACCTGAAGGGTTTGCTCGCGATCCCGATCTTGTTCAATCGTTCTATAATCAACGTCGAAAAAAACTGCAGGGCGAAGATATCAAGCCTAATGCTGCTCATATCGCGCTAGGACGTCTAGAAGAGCAGTTGGAAGGTAAAGTGACGATCATCACTCAAAACATTGATAATCTGCACGAGAGAGGCGGCAGTGCCAATATTATTCACATGCATGGTGAATTGCTTAAAGCGCGTTGTAGTGAATCCAATCAAGTTATTGAACATTCAGAAGACATTGAAACTGGCGAATTATGCCACTGCTGCCAAATTCCTTCGCAAATGCGCCCACATATTGTTTGGTTTGGTGAAATGCCACTGCGCATGGGAGAGATCTACGCGGCATTGGAAGAAGCTGACCTATTTATTTCTATTGGTACATCTGGTGTCGTCTATCCAGCCGCAGGCTTTGTACATGACGCAAAGATGCACGGTGCGCATACCATTGAGATCAACTTAGAACCAAGTGCCGTCGAGAGTGAGTTTGAAGAGAAGCGTTACGGTAAGGCAAGCATCGAAGTACCGAAGCTTGTTGACGAGATTCTTGCTCTGGAAAACGAAGCTAGCGCTTAAACAAGTTGGTAGAGTATCCATATAAGAAAGGCATCGAAGTGATTCGATGCGTTTTTTGTATTTTGGTGGTTTGTATTTTCGCTTGGTAATTTGAGCAGGATAGCTGGAGATACAAATAGTAAGTTTCAGATACAAGAAAAGCGACCGAAGTCGCTTTTCTAAACTATTTCGACAGACTGATTAGTTGTCTACTTTTAGCTTTTGGAAGTACTCATCGTAAAGCACGCTTGCTTCACCAACTTCGTCTTGCCATGTACCGCTGTCCATCACTTCTTGTGGTGGGAAGATGCTTGGATCGTTAGCAAATTCTTTCGGTAGAAGCTCGTGCGCCGTTTTCACTGGAGTAGGGTAACCTATCTCTAGTGCAATCTTAGCAGCGTTCTCAGGACGTAGTAGGAAGTCGATCATCTTATGAGCAGCATCAACGTTCTTCGCGCCAGCTGGGATTGCTAGGCTGTCCATCCAGAAGATAGTGCCTTTTTCTGGCCAGATGATATCGATGTTCGCGCCTTCTTGACGAGCCATGTAAGCTGAGCCGTTCCAAAGCATACCAAGCGATACTTCACCTGCTAGGTATGGGTTTGCTGGGAAGTCTGAGTTAAATACCAATACGTTTGGCATCAGTTTTTTCAGCTCTTCGTAAGCCGCTTTGATTTCGTCTGGGTTAGTCGTGTTTGGTGAGTAACCAAGCTTAGTCAATGCAATGTGGAATACTTCACGAGAATCATCCATCAGCATTAGTTGACCTTCCCACTTGCTATCCCAGAAATCATCCCATTTAGAAACAGACGATTTGTCTAGCATGTCAGCATTGATACCAATACCAGTCGCACCCCAAATGTATGGGATAGAGTAGTTGTTGTTCGGGTCGAACGGTTTGTTCAGGAAGTTGGTGTCTAGATCAGCAAAGTGAGACAGTTTCTCTTTGTCGATCTTTTGCAGCATGCCTTCTTTACGCATTTTAGATACGAAATAGGTAGACGGTACTACCAAGTCGTAACCAGAACCTTGAGTTTTCAACTTCGCGTACATGCTCTCGTTAGACTCGTACGTAGAGTAGATAACTTTGATGCCAGTTTCTTTTGTAAAGTCTTCAAGAACTTCGTTTGGAATGTATTCCGACCAGTTGTAGAAATACAGTTCTTGATCAGCAGCCATTGCAGGGGTAGCGATTAGCGTCGCCGCACACAGTGCGCTTGCGTAGAATTTACTTTTCATTTTATTTCCGTTTTGTTCAGCAATAGGACAAATCAATACTAGTAACAGAAATCGATTTGAGCCAAATTGCGATAAGCACAATCCTGTTTATTTGGGGTACGAATGATGAGCGTTATGACTTCGAGAGACGATAATGTTCATAGCCGCAGCAAATAAACCTAGCAACGTGTAATTATATCAGTCAATTACAAAAATAGGCAGCGTATTGCTGCCTATTTTCATTTACTAGATGGCTTATTAAGCGATTATTGACCCGCTTTCAGCTTTAGGAAGTAATCTTCGTACTTCACTGTCATGTCGCCAACAGAATCTTGCCATTCAACGCGGTCAAGGTCTTCTTGAGAAGGGAACAGTGGTGCTACGTCTTTGAATTTAGCATTAGATTCTGCAACTGCTGTTAGGTAACCCGTATCAGCCGAGATTTGCTCTGCGATTTCTGGACGTAGTAGGAAGTCGATCATCTTGTGAGCTGCTTCTACGTTCTTCGCACCAGAAGAGATTGCGAAGTTATCAACCCAGCCGATACCGCCTTCTTTAGGGAATACAAGCTTCAGGTTCATACCTTCGTTTTGAGCTGCTGCTGCACTACCGTTCCAAAGCATACCAACGCCAACTTCGCCAGACATGTATGGTGCACCTGGGTTGTCAGAGTTAAATACTAGAACGTTAGGCATTAGCTTTTGTAGCTCAGCGTACGCTTCATCGATTTGTTTTGGATCCGTAGAGTTACCAGAGTAACCTAGTTTGCGTAGCGCAATGTGGAACACTTCACGAGTGTCATCCATTAGCATTACTTGACCTTCAAGCTCAGGTTTCCATAGGTCAGCCCAGCTTTGGAAGTCATTTGGATCGTACATGTCAGCGTTCACCGCTAGACCTGTAATCGCCACAACGTGAGGAATAGAGTAGTCGTTATTTGGATCGTAAGGCTTGTCTAGGTAGTTTTTATCTAGGTTGCCGAAGTTTTTCAGCTTAGTCTTATCGATCTTTTGTAGCATGCCTTCGTCACGCATCTTCGCTACGAAGTACGTTGAAGGTACTACTAGGTCATAACCTTGGTTATGAGTTTTTAGCTTTGCATACAAAGTCTCGTTCGACTCGTAAGTCGAGTAGATCACTTTGATGCCAGTTTCTTTAGTAAATTGCTCTAGGATATTACTGTTGATGTAAGGACCCCAGTTCATAAATACTAATTCTTTATCATCCGCTGCCGCTGTACCAGAGAACAGAGAAAGCGCACATGCACTACCAGCTAATAGAGTAGCCCATTTTTTCATTGACGTTAGCTCCAAACCAAACGTTGTCCAATTTTGGACGATAGATAGAAAAACAGAATGGCATGTAACCATTCTGTTTCGCGATGTTAACGGGTGCGGATTCTACTTTACTTTTTCTCTTGCTAGCAACTGAGAAATCACTACCAAGACCAAAGAAACAATCAACATCACCGTTGCAAGGGCGTTCACTTCCGGTGAAATACCCACCTTAACCATTGAGTAAATCTTCAATGGCAAGATTTCGTAAGTTGGACCTGTTACAAACGAGCTAATAATTACATCGTCCAGAGACAGGGTAAAGCTCAGTAGCCAACCCGCAGCAACCGCTGGCTTAGCAAGAGGAAGGATGATCTGCTTCAAGATTACCCATTCGCTTGCGCCAAGGTCTTTTGCTGCTTCCAACATCTTCACATCAAAGCCATTTAAGCGGCTGTACACTGTTACCACAACAAACGGTAGACAGAAGGTGATGTGAGCAATCAATAGAGTAAAGAAGCCAAGCTGTGCGCCTAATACTAGGAACAGAGCAAGCAATGAAATCGCCATTACAATATCTGGAGACATCATTACGACAAACAGCATGCCGTTTACCGCACCTTTACCTTTGAACGAGTAACGGAATAGGGCAACTGCTGTCAAACTACCAATAATAGTAGCAGCTGTTGCAGAAAATACCGCGACGTTCAATGAATGCCATGCAGCCTGCATTAGGCTGTCGTTATTAACTAAGGTTTCGTACCACTTGGTGGTAAAACCACCCCATTTCATACCAAATTTGTTGGCATTAAATGAGTTAACAATTAAGACGATGATTGGCAGATACAAAAATGCATATACCAGCGCCATAAAGCTAAATCTAACTGTGCGTCCCATTAGTCTAGCTCCACTTTCTTATTCAATAGTTTGCCTGCTCTGTAGTAAGCGTAAAGCATCACAGCCATTGCGAAGGTGAGGGCGATACTGGTCGCAGCACCAAATGGCCAGTCACGAGCGTTCAATACCTGACTCTTAATAACGTTACCGATCAGTAAGTTCTTCGCACCGCCAAGAAGGTCAGAGATGTAGAACATACCTAGTGCAGGTAGAAGAACCAACAAACAGCCACCGATAATGCCAGGCATTGTCAGAGGTAGAATAACGCGTGTAATGGTTTGAAACTTGTTCGCACCAAGGTCTTTTGCTGCCTCGATATATGTGTCGTCTAACTTCTCGATTGCCGAGTAAAGTGGCAAAATCATAAATGGAAGCAAGATGTACACAAGACCAATCATTACTGCTGTTTCGGTATACATTAAACGCATTGGCTTATCGATGATTTCCATTGCCATCAACGACTTGTTCAAAATGCCTTGAGTACCTAGAACAATCTTTAAGCCGTAAGTACGGATAAGAGAGTTAGTCCAGAACGGTACAATCACCAAGAACAACATGAACGGACGCCATTTTTCAGGCATTTTCGCTACGATGTAAGCAAATGGGTAACCAATCACCAAACACAACAAAGTTGCGATGATCGCCATGTAGAAAGAGTGCATCAGCACCTTTGCGTACAAAGGATCGAGTAGGCGAAGGTAGTTGTCGAAAGTAAACGTTAATTCAATGAGGTTCGCTTCATCACGCGTCAAGAAACTTGTACCGATAATCATTAGGTTTGGCACTAACACGAACAGTGTTAACCAACCAACGATTAGGGTAATGATCGCGTTCTGAAGATTAAGCTTCTTGCTTATCATTTAGTACTACCTCCCAGCTCTCAACCCAAGTAATAGCGACTTTCTGGCCGAGAGAGTGGTCCACATCTGGATCATCTTCGTTAAAGAATTCGCTTACCATCACGCGCATGCCTGAATCCAATTGGATAACAGAATCAAGCGTCATACCTTTATAGGTACGCTCAGTTACGTGACCTACGATGCCTTTTTCTTCAGACTCTTTGATCTCTTCGATTCGTAAGTCTTCTGGGCGAAGTAGTACTTGTAGTTTGTCACCGGCTTGTGCTTCTTGATCGTAGTAAACAACGGATTCAACACCTTCAATCTCTGCGCGAATACGTTTCTCGTCGATACGATCTAGCATGGTTGCGTTGAATACGTTGATCTCACCGATAAAGCGAGCAACAAATAGGTTCTTAGGTTCTTCGTAGATCTCACGTGGAGAGCCATCTTGCTCGATAACACCGTCGCGCATAACAATAATGCGGTCAGACATCGATAGGGCTTCTTCCTGATCGTGCGTAACGAAGATAAAGGTAATACCAAGTTGACGCTGTAGTTGTTTAAGCTCGATTTGCATTTGCTTACGTAGTTTGTAATCAAGAGCAGATAGAGATTCATCTAGCAGCAGTACTTTTGGCTTGTTCACAACCGCACGCGCAATGGCGATACGTTGTTGCTGACCACCAGAAAGTTGGTGAGGCTTACGCTGTGCCATTTTTTCTAGGCGAACCATGCGTAGCGCATCCATAACTCGTGGCTCGATCTCTGCAGCAGGTGTTTTCTGCATGCGAAGACCAAAAGCAACGTTTTCAAATACGGTCATATGAGGGAAGAGAGCGTAACTCTGAAATACCGTGTTGACGTGCCTTTGCTCTGCAGGAACCTGTGTTACATCTTGGTCATCTAATACGATTTGACCGTTATCTGCCGTCTCAAAGCCCGCGATCATGCGTAAAACTGTTGTTTTACCACAACCAGAAGGACCAAGAATCGTCAGAAACTCACCATGATTAACATCCAGATTTAAATTACCGATGATTTCCTTGCCATCGAAACTTTTGCTAATACCAGATAGACGAACTACTGGCTTTCCTGCTTGCTGTTTAGCGTTCAACGTCTGTATTTCTCCCACGTTCAAATTGGGTTTCGACCAATTGATGTGACATTAGTCATTCACTTTTGAGGCGCGCATCATAATCACCAAAATTGTGAAATCAAAGCATTTTCTTATCTTGAAACAGAAAAAATTTTGCAGGCAAAAGTAAACATTCCTTACCATACTGTTTTTATGGGGGTATTCAATTTTCCGCTATACATAAGCAAGGCATTAATTTCTTCAGCAAATGTTTTCAATTTCATGGATTTGCGAGTGGTTAATTATCGACCAAATAGCAGATTTTGCAAGTATTGAGGCCGACTTATGATTTTAGACGTGGAAAGATTTCTTTATAATAACGCCCTTATTAATTAACTGGTTTTCCAGAAAAATCTTACAAGTTAGCCTTGGATTAAATATGAACAACGATTTTGAGAAAGATTTCAATCTTGGAGGGAGTGTAGAGCGAGCTCTTTCTGGCAAGTATGAACTAAAAGCTGCAGCCGTTTTTAGTGAAGCTTGGCGCACCACCATTCTACAGTTTTTGTCCTTCTCACCTGCGATTATTCTTTTGCTTTTCGTACAGTTGGGTATCTTCTATATCGCACTGCAACTTCAACTGGGTGATCCAGGCGTAATCCTTGATGCTATTCAAGACCCAGAATCTTTTACCACTGACATCGTTTCCGCTATTTATGTGGCTAACTTTAGTTACGAAGTGATCAGCGCGCCGATTTATGCTGGTATCAGCTTAATGGCGATGAGCCACGTTGCTGGGTTACGAACCAAGATCCGTCATGTGGGCAAAGGTCTTCAGTTTACGGTACCAGTGATTCTAGCAACGCTGTTTAGCTTGATGATGCAGGGTGTAGCGGGAATGATTTTCCCATTGCTGTCTCTGTATCTTTCTTTAGCGTTTAGTCATTCTATCTTATTGATTTGTGAGAAAAGAGTACCGCCAATGCAGTCACTTCTTTTGTCACTTCGTGCCATCAACAAGAAGCTTTTTGTCGTCGCAGGGCTTTACTTAGGCGTGATGTTGATGTTTATTGTTGCTACAATGTTCTACGGAATTGGCTTGATCTTCGTGCTACCGTTCTTCTTCCATTTGAAGGGAATCCTGTATCGCGAAATGTTTGGTATCAAGTTAAAGATCGTAGCGACACAGCAAAATGATAACGATCACGATGGTAACTCTCAGGTGTTTGATGCCTAAATCTTTAAAATCAATGAGTTTACGAGTGGCGGCTATCACAATAGCCGCCACTTTTGTTTCTGTAGGACCATATTTGCACTACGACCGCGAATATCGCAATGCGATTGACTCGCAGGTGGTACATGGCCCGGTCACACACCCAGATTTGTCTAACCTCCCTTATATTGGTGACATTCCTGATTTCAACTCGATTAAGAACACGAAAGATAAGAAGACAGCGTTCTTCGACTTCCTTCGACCGAAAATAGCTTTAGAAAATCAACGAATCGAGAAAGAGCGTGCATTCCTAACGTCTTTAAAAATCGGCGAGGTGAGCTCAGAGCAAACCTCTTACGCTGAACGTTTGGCTTCGCTTTACTCTTACCCATTGCAAGAAGGTACGGTGACACAAGCTTGGCTAGATGAAATGTTCAAGCGTGTCAACGTGTTACCTGAGGCGTTGGTTTTAACCCAAGCCGCCAATGAATCTGCGTGGGGAACCTCTCGTTTTGCCACTCAAGCAAACAACTTGTTTGGTCAATGGTGTTATAAGAAGGGCTGCGGAATTGTCCCGGCACATCGTGGGGCAGGAAAAACGCATGAAGTAGAAAAATTCGACACAGTACAAGAGTCGGTGCACGGCTACTTTATGAATGTGAATCGCAACCGTGCTTACGCTGATTTACGCGACATTCGTGCTAACTTAGCAGAGAAACACAAGGATTTGTTATCTGTGGCGACGGCATCGGAGCTAACTCATGGTTTGCTCGCGTATTCCGAACGTGGCATCGCTTACGTTAATGACTTACGTGCGATGATTCGTCACAATAACGCTTACTGGACACAATAGAAGAAATAACGGATCGGATGAAGAAGTTAAGCCTAAGTTTACTAGGCAGTGCGGTACTGGTCTTAGCATCGCCTGCAACTCACGCGCAAGAATACATGTTTACGTATTCTAAGCTCTACACACAATTGAAGAACAATGCGAAAGAAGGGCATGACGACGTTAAAGTCGGTGTCTTTTTTGTCGACGCAGACACTAAGAAATTGTGTGAGATAGAAAAAGCATGGATGGAAAAAGAAGAGCATTACGAAGAGTTTGTTATTCCGGCTTCTAAAGAACTTCCTATTCCGATCGACAAGAACTTGAAGTCAGCGAACCCACTTGTCTTCGTCCAAACGCCGAAAGACACACGATGTGATTACTCTTTAGTTGTGATGACCAAAGAGCCATTACAGGGTAACGTATCTTACGAGCAACTTACGCCTTTGATGCCCCAAATGCAGGCTTTGCTTGAAGATTTAGGCGGTATGTTTGCAGGTTGGTTCACTCCAGAGGTTCAAGGCGTGACGATGGAATTTGCTGACGAGTTAAATGGCACCATTACATTCTCCAATGGCACAGAAAAAACCATAGTGAATGGTAAAGTTCAAGTCGCACTGAGTGATATTGGTGAAGGCGGACATATGACGCTTCCTCAACCAACGACTCGCGTTCTGCCTTATCTACCCAACGCGAAAAAGTAATCGTGATTTGATTTTGAAAGAGCTGCCATGGCGGCTCTTTTTTATTTTTATTGCCCATCGCGCTGTTTTAGAGTGCATTTATTGACGACTCGGTCACACAAACATTTAATCCTGCGTAAAAAGCTCGTATAATCCACGCCCCATAGAAACCCATGTTAGGAAGCCCTGGTCGATTTATCGGCGATGTGAGAGCCCGCAATGAACCAAGTAGATACAAGAAAAGAAACCCTAGAATTCAACAAGCTTCAGAAACGCCTAAGAAGAAATGTTGGAAATGCCATTACTGATTACAACATGATCGAAGAAGGCGATGTTGTAATGGCATGTATTAGTGGTGGTAAAGATTCATTTGCGATGCTTGATATCCTGTTGAATCTACAAAAGGCAGCACCAATCAAGTTTGAGGTGGTTGCGGTTAACCTTGACCAGAAGCAGCCAGGTTTCCCTGAGCACATTCTTCCAGATTACTTTGAAACACTGAACATTCCTTACTACATCGTAGACAAGGACACTTACTCAGTGGTTAAAGAAAAAGTGCCAGAAGGCAAAACGACTTGCGGCCTATGTTCGCGTCTTCGCCGTGGTACGCTTTACTCATTCGCAGAGAAGATCGGCGCGACTAAATTGGCGCTTGGCCACCACATGGATGATATCGTAGAAACGATGTTCTTGAATATGTTCCATGGTTCTCGCCTTAAAGCGATGCCTCCAAAGCTTCGTTCAGATGATGGCCGTAACGTTGTGATTCGTCCGTTGACTTACTGTCGTGAGAAAGACCTGATCAAATACGCAGAGCACAAAGAGTTCCCAATCATTCCTTGTAATCTGTGTGGCTCTCAAGAGAACCTTCAACGTCAATCGATCAAAGCAATGCTTATCGATTGGGACAAGAAAACACCTGGTCGCGTAGAAGCTATCTTCAAGTCAATCCAGAACGTAAGCCCAAGCCAGCTTGCTGACCGTGAATTGTTCGACTTTGAAAACCTTCCACTGGACCGTGAAGGAAATCGCGAAGAATACGAA
Source organism: Vibrio sp. M260121 (assembly GCF_036533715.1). Classification (NCBI taxonomy): domain Bacteria; kingdom Pseudomonadati; phylum Pseudomonadota; class Gammaproteobacteria; order Vibrionales; family Vibrionaceae; genus Vibrio; species Vibrio sp. M260121. The sequence goes on from NZ_JATABF010000013.1 coordinate 41,836, forward strand.
TTCAGTGAAGCTGTGGTATCGTCGACGAACATTGACGAATCAATGTTTATCGATGTGACCAACATCTAATTCGAAAAAAGGAGGCTAAATGAGCCTCCTTTTTAATTTGCGTGCCTCCAGGGCAGTAAACAGAATAAAAAATCCCCCAACAATTGGGGGATTTTTTATTTCTATATTACTTTAAAAAAAGCGCTGTTATGTCGCTGTATTAGGATCGAGCGGACTGATGTAACCGTTTGGTTTCAATGCCAGTACGTCGCAATTGATTTTATCAATCACATGCTCAGCCGTATTACCAATAAACACCGCAGAAAGCCCCGTACGACCAGTCGTGCCAAGAATAACCATTGCTGCATTTAGCTTTTCTGCCGTTGCTGGGATGATGTCTTCTGGTAGACCTTGTTCAACGATTGTTTGCTCTTCATCCAAACCGTGCTTTTGGCGAAGTGCTTTCATTGCGGTTAGGTGATGCCCGCGAACAGCATCTGTGTACGTTGTTGGGTCAAACTCGGGTAACTCAATCGTAATATTCGCCGGAGTAACCGGATAGGCATTAACGAGATACGGTTCAGCATCGAGACGATTGGTGATTTCTTTAAGGCGTTCTACCATCGAATCGTTCAAATCAATATGGGTTGGATTTTCCGAACCAACATGAACAGACGCGAGAATCTTCGCGTGCTCTGGCCAATCGGAGTTCTTAATTAGAAGCACAGGGATAGGGCACTTACGCAACAAATGCCAATCTGTAGGAGTGAAAATGACGGATTCTAGAACATCGTGTTTACGCGTTCCCTTAATAACGATGTCGTGACCGCCAGCAAAGACTTCAGCAATGATCGCTTCATAAGGGCGATTATGCCAAACAACACAAACATCAAAGTCGAAGCTATCGTCTAAATACGGTTGGGCTATCTTACGCATCCATTGTTCACGTTGGTGGATAACACCGCGACGCATAGCATCTCTTTCATCGACCGACAGCATTGAGGTCATGTCATACGAAAAATCGTAGATTGACAGAAAGAAAGTGATTCGGCTTCTGGATACACTTTTTCGAGCGAGTTGAACTGCTCTTGCAAGTGCTGGCTGCTCATCATTATTGATGTCAGCAACAACAAGGATCTTACTGTATATACTCATAACTAAGCCCACTTATTATTGTAAAACCAAATACCGAATATAAGGTAAATCAGTATATTGGAGTACACAAGGTACATTTTTACTGTAGCTCAGTTTGAGGAAGAATTTGAGGACTTTCGAAGGGATTTTAGAAGAAATATGATGTAGCTCATTTTCGAGCTACATCAATTGATAGGGCAAATTAGTCTTTGCTGACGCCTGCAAGTTCCATCAATGCATCATGGTCTAAGATGGTGATGTACTTACCTTTTACGCTCAGAATCTCAGATTTCTGGAAGCGGCCAAGTAGGCGGCTGATGGTCTCAACCGTCAAACCAAGGTAGTTACCGATGTCACCACGAGTCATGGTTAGACGGAATTCTCTTGGGCTAAAGCCACGTTGAGAGAAACGTGTCGATAGGTTGTATAGGAAAGCAGCAAGACGCTCTTCAGCATTCTTTTTAGAAAGCAGAAGGATCATTTCTTGGTCACCTTTAATTTCGTTACTCATCAGACGCATGATCTGTTGACGAAGTTTAGGCATTTTTCCTGACAGGTCATCAAGGATTTCGTAAGGGATCTCACAAACCATTGATGTTTCAAGTGCCTGAGCGAAACTTGGGTGTAGGTCACCCGTAATCGCGTCGAAACCTACAAGGTCACCTGCTAAATGAAACGCAGTGATTTGCTCATCGCCTTGTTCTGTAATTGTGTAGCTCTTGATCGTGCCAGAGCGGATAGCGTACAGAGATTTTAGCTCATCACCTGCTTTAAAAAGCTCTTGGCCTTTTTGAATTGGCTTTTTACGCTCGATGATTTGATCCAACTGATCCAGTTCAGACTCATTTAGAGTGAACGGAATACACAGTTGGCTAATGCTACAATCTTGGCAATGAATCGCGCAACCGCCTGATTGGATACGCTTTGTTGCAGGTTTTTCAGAAATCATAACAACCTTTCACTATTTGATATACATCAATATTTTATCACTGCTTACTTCTAAAGGGTAGTAAAAAAATGACTGATATCGACTTTCATACTATATGAAACCGAGCATTTTCATTGCTCCGGCGGCAGTATACATGCCATAGCTTATTAGAATTAATGCTGAGATGTTTCTAAATATTAACGATTTTTGCAGGTTCTGAAAATGCCTCGCGCCATACCCAATCGCGAGCATCGAAGGTAGAGTCCCCAGCCCAAATGCTAGCATGATTAATCCGCCATTCAATGCGCTGCCCGACACGGCGGACCAAGTGAGCGCTGAATAGACCAATCCGCATGGCAGCCAACCCCAAACAAAACCAAATGGGAATGCATGGGAGGGGTGCTTCAAGGGAAGTAGTCGTTGTCCTGCAGGGGAAATTAACTTCCAGATATACTGCCCAGCTTTTTCAACAACAAGCAGCCCTTGCCACCATTTAGCAATGTAGAGTGCAACTAAGATCATGAAAAGTGCAGCGACAAATCGAAGCCACGCAAGAGACTGGGTAAGACCGCTTAACTCTGAAAGGCCTGATATAGCACCACCAACAATAGCGCCAATCAAAGCGTAGCTGGAAAGCCTACCAAAGTTATAGAAAAGAGGAATAGAAGAAGATGGTTTGTTGTTCGGTGCACCCATGGAGAGTAACGAGGCGATACCGCCACACATTCCCATACAATGACCAGCCCCAACGAGGCCGATCATAAACGCACCAATAAAATCTGGACTCATAGGGTAACGCTATTGTTTTTTGTTATTTGGTTTTTCGTCTTCATCAAGAAGAATGTTGTGACCTTGTCGCTCTAGGTCTTCGAACTGATCACTACGAACGGCCCAAAGGAAGATAGCAACGGCAACACAGACCAATACAATGGCGATAGGGATTAATATGTAAAGACTTTCCATGTTTGATCTCTCACTTACTTCTCTTTAAGTAGTCGCAACGAGTTGGATACAACAATAATAGAGCTTGCTGACATGCCCACTACAGCAACGTATGGAGCGACCAAGCCTGCAACTGCCAGTGGCAAAATTAGCAGGTTGTAGCCCAAAGACCAAGCCAAGTTTTCTCGGATTATCTTTCTTGTACGTATTGCAAGCAATCTAGCCTCTAAAAGCTTCTCTAAATTGTCGCCAAGAAGCGTCATATCTGCAGAGGCTTTAGCGACATCGGTACCACCACCCATCGCAACGGATAGGTGAGCTCCAGCTAGAGTTGGTGCATCATTGATACCGTCACCAACCATCATGGTGATGTCGTTTTTATCTAGCCCTTTAAGATAAGCGAGTTTGTCTTCTGGTTTTGCCGATGCGATCACATGGTCAATACCCATTTCATTCGCAACAGGCTGCGCATTTTGAAGTGAGTCGCCTGTCAACAAGGTTGTTTTGATACCGGCGTCTGCAAAGCGTTGAATGAACGCTTTACTCTCTTTACGAATAGGGTCGCGGTAATAGAAGGTTGCAACGTGCTCTTCGGCTACAGAAAGATATACAGCGTTACTCTCATCTCGGTTTTCACCAACTACGAAGGTGGCACTACCAATTTTTACCGTCTTGTTGTTCCATAAGCCTTGAATACCAGAACCAATGATGTTTTGAACATCACTGACGGTGAAACCTTCACGACCAAACCCTGAAAATGCGCGAGCAATAGGGTGGTTTGCGTGTGCTTCAAGTGCCGATGCAATCGCAAGTGCTTCAGTTTCATTGAAGCCAGCGAAGGTCTGGGTTTGACTAATTTCTATGTCGCCTTTAGTCAGGGTGCCTGTCTTATCAACGACAAGATGATTAATCTTACATAGCGTTTCGAATACATGACCTTTACGCAGTAAAATACCAAAGTTGCCCATACGAGAGGTAGCGCAAGTTAGCGCGGTTGGGGTTGCCAAGGATAGAGCACATGGACAAGTGGCTACCAAGACAGACAGCATAATCCAGAACGCATCATCAGGTTTAGTCTGATGCCAGTAGAACCAAGTGCCTGCGGAAATAATTAATATCGCGCCTACGAAATAACGTGCCACGACGTCAGCGATTTCAGCAATTTTAGGCTTGGAGTGCTGGGCTTCATCTTGAAGACGAACAATGTTAGAAATCATCGAGTCTGCTTTCGAGTTCGTAACTTCTAACTCAAACGACTCCTCGCCATTCAATGTGCCAGCGTAAACCGCATCTCCGGCTTTCTTAACCACGTGAACCGACTCACCGGTAAGCATCGACTCGTCGATATGGATGCGGCCAGAAATCACTTTGCCATCGGCGGGAATGTGTTCGCCAGGAAGAACACGGATACGATCGCCAATCTTCAACGTTTTCACCGGGATTTGTTCACCGTCTAACGTCGTGGCAATCGCAGGGATGAGTTTTAGAAGGTTACCACTAGCTGCAGCTGCTTTGCGTCGAGCCCGCATTTCTAAGAATCGGCCAACCAATAAGAAGAAGGTAAACATCGAGATAGATTCGAAGAAAACTTCGCCTTGTTCGGTCACTGTTGCAACTAAGCTCGCCACATAAGCGAAGATCAATGCAATAGAGACTGGAACATCCATCCCAAGCGTTCGCCCCCTAATGCTTCGCCATGCATTGAGATAAAAAGGGAGCGCGGAATAGAGGAGCACAGGAGTCGCAAAAATTAAGCTCACCCAGCGGAAGTAGTTTTTAAACTCGGGCTCTAGATCGCCAAAGACTTCCAAATACAGCGCGACTGCGAGCATCATAACTTGCATGGTTGCAAGACCAGCAATGCCCAAGCGATAGAGGTACTGCTTCATCGTATGGTGGTAAGCCGCTTCTTGTTTATCTGCTTCAAAAGGGGCGGCTTTGTAACCGAGTTTATGAATGACCGACAGCAGTTCACTAAGCCGAACTTGAGTTTTATCCCAAGCGAGTAAAGCACGGTTGGTCGTGGTGTTAACACGAATGGAAACCAAGCCTTTAACACCCGACACTTGTTTTTCAATCAACCAAGCACAAGCGGCACATGACACGCCCTCCAATGAAAGTGTGACTTCAGAAATGTTCTCATGGTTACGAACAAATTCTGACTGAACTTCCTCGTTGTCATAATGGATAAGGGCTTGGAGTTGCTCAGGGACTAGATCTGCCTTCTCTGCAGGCGCAGTTCGATATTGGTAATAGGAGACAAGACCACTATCGACAATCGTTTGAGCCACGGTTTCACAGCCCGGGCAACACATATCGCGAATTTCACCCAATATTTCTACTTTGAAATCCGTGTTGGCTGGTACATCTTCACCACAGTGATAACAGGATTTACACATAGACTTACTTCATCAAAGTTGTTGGTTGTGCTGGGAACTCGACTCGACCTTGAATCATCCATTCTTTGTTGTGTGGTTCAAGTTCTACAAACCAAGGGCCTTGAATGGAGCTTTCAGGTGTTAAACGGTAATTACCAGTCGCATCCGCCGTAAGAAGCTTAGTAAAGTCACGATCTGGTAGAGTGCGGTGTGTGAACGTTGCAGTTAGTGCAGGGAAGTGTGGCAGTTCTCCTTTGTTGAAGGAGATAACCACCGTGTTGTCATCTGAAGAAACGGTAGCGTTAAGACCAAGGTCTCGAGCGACATTCATTTTACTGATGTCGATGTTGATACCTTTGCCTTTTTTATAGTAATCCTCGGCGACCAAAGAAACAGAGTTGTTGGCGAATACGGCCACTGTAACGATTGTCCATACCACAACAGTTAGAGGCAGGATGATCAGGAACCACGGCCAAAATTGTTTATACCAAGGCTTTACCATAAAAAAGTTCTCAACAGCTAAATGAAAAAATGTAAGGCTTTAAATTTAAAGGAAAGACAGCCCCTATGAAAGGGGCTGTTATTGAAATGTTACTTATTGTCAGAGTTGCTTAAACTCCAGACGTATGCCGCGACAAGTTGAACTTTGTCTTCGCCTAGAATGTCCTTCCAAGCTGGCATCACACCAGAGCGACCGTTCATAACTGTTTCTGTTACTGCAGCGCGTGAATCGCCGAATAACCAGTCTTGGTCAGTTAGGTCAGGTGCACCCACAGCAGGGTTACCTTTACCATCCGTGCCGTGACAAGCTGCACACACGACAAAGCGAGCTTTACCAGCTTCTGCTTCACGTGCATTCACCTTACGACCAGACAGGCTTAGCGTGTAGCTTACAACTTCTTGAACACCTTGTTCGCCAAGTGCATCTTTCCACGCTGGCATCTGACCGATACGGCCTTGCATGATAGTAGTCACGATAGCCGCTGGCTCACCGCCATATAACCATGCGTCGTCAGTTAGGTTAGGGAAACCTGTCTGACCACGAGCATCAGAACCGTGACATTGCGAACAGTTCTGTAGGAACAAACGCTGACCAACTTTAATCGCTTCAGGGTCTTGCGCAATCTCAGGGATAGGGCGTAGACCATCTGCGTTGTGAGCAAGTGCGCGGAATGCTTCACCGAAGTAAGCATCAGCATCATCAAGCTCTTTAGCGTATTGGTTAAGTTGTTTGTTTTCTTGTGCTCGTGCGATGGCTTCTTTTGATTCTTCCAACGTACGTACGGTTTGATCTGAACTTTGCCAGTTTAGGACACCTTTAAAGCTACCTAGTCCTGGAAATAGGGTCAGATATACAGCTGCAAACACAAATGTGCTCACAAATAAGTATGTCCACCATTTCGGTAGAGGGTTGTTAAGCTCGCGAATACCATCGTACTCGTGGCCCATGTCTTCCCCTTCCTCGACGCCCATTTTATCTTTAGCGCACCAAGTCAGGAGGATCGCACAGCCTACTAGCGTACCGACAGTAATCACGATAATCCAGAGACTCCAGAATGTAGTCATTACTTCTTCACTCCTTGGTTATTTGGGGTCGTTTGTTCTTCGTCAGCAAACACCAAGTTAGCATCTTCTTCAAAGCGTGCTTTACGCTTCTTACCAAATGCCCACCATACGATGCCAATAAAACTAGCGAAGAGTACAACGGTATAAATACTATGAATTGTACCGAAATCCATATGACCCCCTTACTTCATTGCATGACCAAGAGACTGAAGGTAAGCGATGATTGCATCCATCTCTGTTTTACCTTCTACTTCTTTAGCCGCATTCGCGATTTCTTCATCCTCATAAGGGACACCGAACTGGTCACGGAAGATTTCTAGTTTCTTCTGTGTCAGCTTGCCGTCTAGCACGTTCTCTTCAAGCCAAGGGAAACCAGGCATGTTTGATTCAGGTACTAGCTCACGTGGGTCAATAAGGTGAACACGATGCCATTCGTCAGAGTAACGTCCGCCTACACGAGCCAAATCTGGACCAGTACGCTTAGAACCCCATAGGAATGGGTGTTCCCAAACGCTTTCACCTGCAACAGAGTAGTGACCGTAGCGCTCTGTTTCAGAGCGGAAAGGACGAATCATCTGACTGTGACAAACGTTACAACCTTCACGGATGTAGATGTCACGACCTTCCATTTCCAGAGGAGTATAAGCACGTAGGTTTTCTACAGGCTCCGTCGTTTGCTTCTGGAAAATCAGAGGAGTGATTTCTACAAGCGCACCCCAACTGATTGCAAAGACGATGAAAATTGCCAACAAACCGACATTACGTTCTAGGATTTCGTGGCGATTATTCGAATTATTACTCATTCTTTAATCTCCTTATGCCGGTTGAGGGATAGCTTTTAGGCTTTCTTTAGGTGCAGTTACCGTCTTGTACGTGTTGTATGCCATTAAGAACATACCGAATAGGAAGATGAAACCACCTAAGAAACGTACGAAGTAGAACGGGTAAGATGCTTCTACAGATTCAACAAAGCTGTAAGTTAGTGTGCCGTCAGAGTTAACTGCGCGCCACATTAGGCCTTGCATTACACCAGAGATCCACATTGCTACGATGTAAAGAACAGTACCAATAGTCGCCAACCAGAAGTGAACGTTGATTAGACTTACAGAGTACATGCGCTCTTGACCAAATAGACGTGGAACAAGGTGGTATACAGAACCAATTGAAACCATTGCAACCCAACCTAATGCACCGGAGTGAACGTGACCAATGGTCCAGTCTGTGTAGTGCGATAGCGCGTTTACAGTCTTGATTGACATCATTGGACCTTCGAAAGTAGACATACCGTAGAAAGACAATGAAACAATTAGGAAACGCAGGATAGGGTCGTAGCGAAGCTTATGCCATGCGCCAGACAGCGTCATAATACCGTTGATCATACCACCCCAAGACGGAGCGAATAGAACCAAAGACATCACCATACCTAGAGACTGAGTCCAGTCTGGTAGTGCTGTGTAATGCAGGTGGTGAGGGCCAGCCCAAATGTATAGAGAGATCAGTGCCCAAAAGTGAACGATAGATAAACGGTAAGAGTAAACAGGACGTTCAGCTTGTTTAGGGACAAAGTAGTACATCATACCTAGGAAACCAGCGGTCAGTAGGAAACCTACCGCATTGTGTCCATACCACCATTGAACCATCGCATCCACGGCACCGGAGTAAATCGAGTAAGATTTACCAAGTGACACAGGGATAGCCATGCTGTTCACGATGTGAAGTACTGCTACTGTGAGGATAAAGGCACCGAAGAACCAGTTAGCCACATAGATATGAGAGGTATTACGTTTGACCAATGTTCCGAAGAACACGACCGCGTATGATACCCATACAATCGCGATTGCGATATCGATTGGCCATTCTAGCTCAGCATATTCCTTACCAGAGGTAAAACCTAGAGGTAGGGTGATTGCTGCGGCTAAGATGATTGCTTGCCAACCCCAAAAGGTGAAGGCAACGAGTGGGCCACCAAAAAGACGAGTTTGACAGGTGCGCTGAACAACATAATAAGATGTCGCGAACAGGGCACTGGTACCAAACGCAAAAATTACCGCATTAGTATGCAATGGACGTAAACGACTGTACGTCAACCACGGCGTATCAAAGTTTAGCTGTGGCCAAACTAACTGAGCGGCAATCAAAACACCAACAGCCATACCAACTATGCCCCATAAAATGGTCACAAGGGTAAATTGGCGAACGACTGTATAGTTGTAGTTTTGTTCAAGCTGCTTTACTTGGCTCATTTGCATGCTTCCAATTTCTAATTAACTACACTTTACTTCCAACACGACTTGCGTCGTAACACCACCCAAGTAAACTCTAGAATTCAAGTGTTATCATCACTTTATTTCCATTGCTGACTTTAATAAAAAGTGGCATTTTCAGCGTGACACTATACTTGAATTAACAATTCAATGACAGAGTAGTAACCTTACAAGGCCTCTGGAAATCATTTTTTATTTAAAAAGTTTGAAGTTTGTAACAAGGATATTAGGAATTATGGCCGCACAAAAGTTAACAAAGGCACGACTTGCACAAATCTTAATCATGCTCAGTCTTTTAATTGGTGCCTTTTTCTGGCGCACCTTTACATACGAGACGAATAGAGAGGTAGATTGTTCACAAAAACAGCGATGTGATGTAACAATTGGGGTAGCAAAGATCACTATAAACAAGGCTTCAGAAGGATTTTCGATTGAAAGCTCGGAAACTGATAGTGTAAAAATTGATCTAAATCAATCTGGCAATTTTATTAACTTAGGTGATAAATATAAGGAGATTGATTGGAGCGCTATTTCTGAGACAAAAGCAATTAATCTCAAAATAAACGAAAATATTGTCCGAGTTCATTTATAAATCAGATCTGACGCGAGATAATTGTATCTTCTTTGTGCAATTAATACTTTCTTGCCTAGCGCTTAATTTTCGCAATGGTATAACAGTAAAGTGATAAACAATAATAAAACCGTATGCAGTGCCAATCATTATTTACTCATATTACCGACGAATATTTAGCTATCAAACGATTTCGCTCTGAGCTGACAGAGGATACCCTGTCGCATATCGTCTGTTATTACACCGAAGAGTATGATTTCAGAAAAATCCAAAACGCGTTCGTTGAACTCTTTCCTGAGGTAACCGTCCACGGAGCTAGCTCGTGCCAAGCGATCATGACTAATCATGGGTACCATCAAGGGCCTGTGATTGCAGTACTTGCTATTTATGATTCGGGTCAGCACGCATATGGAACGGGCATTGCTACCTATGAGGATAATATAGAAACAAGTGTTGATGACGCACTTAATATGGCACTTGTTCATGCGAATCGAGTAGGTGAAGTACCGAATCTGATCCTTCTTCACGCAACACCAGGATATGAAGAATCAATTATTGAATGTATCGATGAACGCTTTGGTACTTTGGTTCCCATTATTGGTGGTTCGTCAGCCGACAATAATGTTAAAGGGAATTGGTCTGTAATCACTTCACAAGGATACGAGCAGAACGGCGTAAGTCTGACACTATTCTATTCATCCCAACCAGTTGATATCGCTTTTAGTGCAGGGCATTCACCAACGGGTATCACTGGCATCGCAACAAAAACTAAAGGGCGCTGCCTTTTAGAAATAGACAACCAACCCGCATTAGATGTCTACCGTAAGTGGACCAATCACCAAGAAACGCAATCCGACGAAGAGAGCTTCCTATTTACAAACTCTAGTGCTTACCCTCTGGGTCGCATTGCTGGGCATCTTTACGAACGGCCTTATTACAAGCTGTCTCACCCAATAAGAGAAACAGAGCAGGGTGGTATCGAGCTTTTCACAAATATTGAAGAAGGTGAAGTGTTAACACTCATGCAAGGAAGTCGGCAGCACCTCGTGGCGAGAGCGGCCAGAGTGGTTAACGCGGCTTTTAATCAAAAGTTAGAAGAGTCTCGAAAAATAGGGGTGATCAATATCTTTTGTGCCGGTCCTATGCTGCACTTAAAGCAGGATATTAATAGTGTTTGTGAACAAATTAACCAGGAATTAGAGAACCTACCTTTTATTTGCCCGTTTACTTTTGGTGAGCAAGGAAGATTTATAGGTGGCGAAAATGGACATGGAAACTTGATGATATCTTCAGCAATTTTCCATAAACCTTATGAAAGATAAATATTTAGAGATATACCAACAAGAAGCGTTACAAGAGGCACTTGTCGAGCTCAAAGAAGCGAGGCAAAGAGAGAAATTACTAGCAGATGAGAACAAAGCAATCTTATCTGCAATTTCGGCAATGAGTGAAGCCAGAAACCGGCATGAGATTTTTTCAGGACTGAACAATGTTTTGAAAAAGTACATTGATTTTGATGACTTTATCGTAATCACACGTGACAGCCATCGCCAAAGTTTCAAGACTCTTTTATCAACCAATAGTGTATTTGATAGGGTGAATTGGTTACAAGGTAACGCTACAGAGCGAGCGCTTAACGGCGAGTGTATTTTGTTGTTCGAACCTATGCGTTTAAAGGAGTTTGAGAGCCTAAACTCCTTTATAAAAAGTCAGGTAAGCTCCATGCTTTTAACTGGCATTAGGTCTGAAGTAACGCAAACGATTATCATACTTGTCGGCGCTCAAAAAGGGCATTTCAGTATTGAAAACAAAGAGACGCTCCGACGTTTTAGACCTTTGATTGAAAGGGCCGTTATCGATATTGAAACTAAAGAAAAGTTACAACGTATCGTAGAGGTCCGCACCTCGCAACTTGCAAAAGCAAGAGAAGAAGCGGAAAGAGCAAACCAATCTAAGTCTGAGTTCCTGGCCATGATGAGCCATGAGATTCGAACTCCATTAAACTCGGTTTTAGGCATGCTCGACATATTGAGACAATCGACTTTAACCGAAGATCAATCAGAAGTTCTAAATCAGATGGAGCGCTCAGCTGATCTGCTTCTCGCAATCATTAGCGATATTCTCGACCTGTCAAAAATAGAGTCGGGTAGCTTTCATTTGAATGAACAGTGGACTGATTTAAGTGACGCTGTAACTCTCATTGTTTCTCAACAAAAACAAGTGGCAACAGCTAAGAATTTGAGTTTTGAGTTCGATTGTAACCTTGAACAAAACAAGCAATATTGGATTGATTCAACACGCTTGTCTCAAATTCTCTTTAACTTGATTGGCAACGCGAGCAAATTTACTGACTTTGGTGGCATCGATATCTCTGTGATTGAAAAAGATAGCGAGCTCATGATTTCTGTTGCTGATACCGGCATCGGAATTCCAAAAGCTAAGATTGGCCATCTTTTCACGGCTTTTCATCAAGGTGACAGTTCAATAACACGCAGGTTTGGTGGTACTGGTTTGGGGCTCGCTATAACCAAACATCTGGTTGAGATGATGCGCGGAACAATCAGCGTAAAAAGTGAAGAGAACGTTGGCTCACGTTTCAAAATCAGGATTCCGGTGTTAACCAGGAATAATCAAGAAAGGCCCGTAAAGATAGAGCAAAATCATCCATCAAAAGCGATGAATCTTCTTGTCGTTGAAGACACAGAATCAAACCAACTGGTGATTAAACTTATCCTAAACAAGCTTGGGCATAACGTTTTTATCGCCAGTAATGGTGCAGAAGCATTAACGTTTTTGGAAGAACAAAGACAAAGTATCGATATCATTTTAATGGACGTCTCAATGCCAGTAATGGATGGGATAACTGCAACAAGGTTGATCAGACAAAAAGGAATCAGCACACCAATCATTGCTTTGACCGCGCATGCGCTTGAGAGTGACAAAATCACATGTATGAAAGCTGGCATGGACGGTTTTGTTTCGAAGCCAGTTCGAAGACAAGATATCTACCAAGCAATCCAATCACTAGTAGAACTCGCGTAGCGCATTAATATAGATCTTAACAATCGTAAGATTATTAAGATCTATATTAAGTATTTTATGGTAAATCACCATTATGTTTAATGACACCTACAAAAAGCGCTGTATTTTAAAATCTGAGAGGGATAGGAGACCAAACTAGAGAAGAATTGGCGTACGTGGATATTTTATTTAACATAACACATATAATGCGCACTGTGATTGTAAGCCCAAAGTGATAATATCCTAATATTTCCAAGTGAATCTGTCCTATGTTTGCTTGGAGGTATTTAGGATGTTAGTTACGATGAACGACCTTGAATTGCAACGTTTCTCCATTATCCAAGGTGTGTTAAACAATAAGTTACAGCGCCGAGATGCCACAAGCTATCGACACTTGTCTCGCATGCTTAAAGCTTTTAAGGAACTTGGCGTTGAATCCCTAATTCATGGCAACCGCGGTAAACCTTCGAGTAATCGCATCAGCGATGACGCCAAGCTTCACGTACTCAAACTTATCTCAGAATACTATCTAGATTTGGCCCAACGCTCGTACATGAAAAACTTACACAGGTTCACGGATTTAATATCTCCTTGGAAACGCTTCGCCAATGGATGATCGCCGACGGACTTTGGGTCCCTACCAACCTCGTTACCGACGTGATTGTTTAGGCGAGCTCGTTCAAATTGATGGCTCTCACCACGATTGGTTTGAAGGACGTTCTGATAAATGTTGCTTACTGGTCTTCATTGATGATGCGACTGGCCGCCTGAGTTAACCTCGTTACCGATATAGCCTCACACCTATTAGGTTACGCCGTCACTATGGCTCTAAATATTCATAACAGAAACTAATACTAGTTTCCGAACTGACGATTTAACCTTTTTCCAGAGCAATAAAAAAGCGACCAGACTTGGTCGCTTGAAGTTTTGTGACATCGTAACTCCTCTATATCATAAGAGTCATCTTGCCTGGAGCGCTCATTCTAATGGATGATAGCGCTTCTCCTGAGATCTGAACGTTAGCAAACCAAAATGGTTTGTGTTTTTCAGCGAACACTTCGCTTCTCGATAAGCTGTCGTATATTGCATAAGCCCTAGCCTGTGCCAATGCTGCTCCATAGATGCTGCGTTCTAAGATCGGTTTGTTTTCTATGTCTTCTAGAATGGCAACTTTAATATGCTCTGCACTTTTCGGCCAGTTAAAGCTTTTCACAAGTCGTTTAGTGACCGCTGCTTCCATATCAACAATAACTTTAGGTAAGAACGCGGAATTAGGTCGAACGTCGGCACAAGCATAGTACTCATCTTTTCTGTTCGTTTTTCTATAGTTCAGCATGACTTCAATAAGAGCATCTTCGAAAGTGTCTGTGAAATGATTAATCAGCACTATGCTTCCTAGGCTACGAAGTGTTCCAATTAGAACACCACAATCAGCGTCTTGAACACCTGCCGATTCCAATCGCATTTTGGTAACGTTGGCACTCAAAACCAGTTGTTGCCAAAACTTGGGAGTCAGGATCTTAGTATTACTGTCTGACCACCTCATTATTGGTCGTGCCATTAAGACTGGGAATAGCTTGCGGCAATTTTCAATTCCAAGACGGCTAATCGCAACTCTTACATCTGAGCTGGTTCTAGCTGCACTTCCTCGCTCACGCAGTCTCGAGTTTTCAATCAGATCAATAATCGTTGAGCTTAGTTGGTGGCTATCGCCGGCCAAGTCTGCCAGTTTTGAAAAGCTGAGTGATGGAGAATAAGCAAACGATGCGAACAGTTCAAATGGGGGGATATTGCTCGATAATTTATCAATTGGAAGTGTTTCAAGCTTCTTCATTAACATTCGATCGGCGACTTTCGATACATCGCTGATGACTTTTTGAAGTGTTTTCTGCTTGTCTTCGACGATTTGGCGTTTTTCTTTTACTCGCTCTTGTTCACATATGAGAAGTATTCTTTGGTTGCGCGTGATTCTGTCTTCTTCACTAAAGATCACGTCGTCACAGTAACGCCCCTGTAAACTGAGGAGTTTATCCACTTGCGACTGATCCACTTGGTGGTTCATACTAGCTAGCCATTTTGCATGTCTAAGTTCGACTTCTTTCGATACTTTGGCTGCGATGTCCATTGCTTCTTGTGTATATTTTTTTTGCGTGAGCAACAAACTGATATTCCTAACGTTATTTTACTTTCCCGTCAGCAAGTGTATCTATAAACACCAAAGCAGTAAATGGAATGTGATATTAATTCCACTTATAAATATATTCAAATTATCGAAATATGATTAGTGAATACTAGTTGCCCGTTGTTATGTGTAGTCGTATGTACTTTTCAGAGAATTTATAGCGATAACGTTTTCCAATTTTCACATTTGACTTAGCGAACTGGCATACGCGTTTATCGCCACTTCCGTTTACTTTTTTGATCTTGGCGCTCTTGCCTTTGTGCTCCATTTCAATCATCAAGTCACAATAACCGTAGTAACCATCAAACTTTCTGTTGGTTTTCTTTTGAAGTTCTATTTTGATTTTGTTCGCTACGGGATTGGTCTGTGAGTCATCAGCTTTAGCAACAGATAGACTAAATAACGCAAGCAAAAACGTGACAGTGTATCGCATGGAGTTACCTTTTAGTTCGTCAAAGCTAAAACTCTAACTCACTGACTTAGTTACTATAAAAACGGGGCGCAATTAATGCGCCCCGTTTAACATGAATAAGTAACTGACAATATGCTTAAGCTCGTTTCTTGCCTTTAGTCGACTTAAAACCTTGGTGAGGGAATACGTTTCTTATGCGCTGTTGAACTTTCTTAGGGACTTTTTTAGAGAAGGTTAAACGCATGCCAGTACGTTGGTTGTAGACTTTCATCTCACCATCAAAGGGATCGTGCTCAGCGATGTCTTGCAGGTTGTGTTTAAAAGAAGGTGGAATATGACCTTTCACATTAGATATGTGCCCTTTCTCGAATTTAACCTTTAAGACGGGTCTATCTACAGCGATAAGCCAAAAAATGACAACAGCAGCAATCAATATTACATAAAGCATTTGATACTCCTTAGCTGGACAACAATTTACTCAAATCTTCTTTCAAAGATGATACCTTCATACTTGCTTTCTCACTTCGTGAAGCTTCTGATAAAAGGTATTCGATGGCATCTGATAATGTACACCCTAACTCATTGGCTCGGTTTGAGAGCTTTTCCCACACTCGGTAATCAAGATCAATTGATTTCTTTTTCGTATGTACTTGCTCAGCATTAAAGTGACGTTTACGCTTTGCACGAATTGCCTGTTTGAGCTTATTATCAAGCTCTTCTGACATGTGATTTTCTATCCAAGTTAGCACTTGTGTTGGCTCATGCTCTAACTTTCGTAGTTCGGCAATAGCAGCATCAGCTTCACTCGTATCAATGTATCGAGTGATGGCTTCACCATCTTTCCATTTTTTGATGAGGTACTTCCATTTCCAACCACATTCTAAATTCTCAAGCTGCTGATATTTCATCCTTCCGACCCTTAATGCGCATATGGTGACAGCGTAACCCAGATGCACGAATTCAGCAATTAAAACTCATAAAAGTATCGATGCTGATCACTCATTTGTCGAAGGTTTAATCAACTGAATTTGCAGAATTTTTGGATTGGTCAAATTGTCGCTAGGGAGTTGATCGCCGTTTCGCTATAATGCCCCTAAGACTAAATTAAGATGAATTTGAATGAACCAAGTTAACTGGCAAGATGTCACCCCTTCTTTTGAACAGTACGAAGAGATTTTACGCAACGCCACTTCTCTCCCAGCAAAGCCTTTCATTGACCTTCAGCCGAGGCTTGAAGCAACCACTGAGCGATTTACGCGTGTACAAGGATTAACTCGCATTTTATTGGTGAATTGCACTGATAATGCGATTTACCGAGGTTTCATTAGCGAAGTGTTGGAGGCTAAAACCTCAGCACCTGTTGTTGCAACAGAGTCACTCGATGCTAAAGAGCTGTTTGATCGCTACAGTGTAAACCAAGATGGTCAAGCGACGTTTGAATCTGGCTTACTTTCCAAAGCACATGGCGGCTATCTTGTTATTCCTGCGAACTTGGTGCTTGCGAATGCTGCACGCTGGCCAAACATCAAAGCTGCGGTTCAAGGTGGAAGCTTTGCTCCAATTAATCTTACTCAAAATCGAATTGCTTCATCGCCTTTTGCGCCGCAAGAATACAATGTAAAACTGATCATTACCGGTGACCGAAACCAGTTGGCTGAAATCGAGTATGTCGATGAAGACTTCTCTGCAGGTCTGACGATGTATACAGAGGTTGAAGAAGATATCCACCTATCTCAAGAAAACCTGAGGAATTACATTAGTTTGGTAAACTGGATTTGCCAGGAGTACCAGCATCCTGCATTGAGCAATGAAGCGTTCAGAAGATTAATTCTTGCAGGGATGCGTTACACAGAAGATCAACACTATCTACCGCTCGGTGTCATGTGGCACAGCCAATTGCTGGCTCTTGCTAGTCAGTATTCAAATGCTTCTGTGATCGAATTTGATGATATTGATAAGGCTATTGATGATAAATATTACCGCGAGTCGTACCTACCACAGCGTGCAGTTGATGACATTCTTGATGGACAAGTGATCATTGAAACGACTGGCGAACAAGTAGGCCAAATTAACGGTCTTACTGTTATTGACATGGCTGGACATCCGGTCTCTTATGGTGAACCTGCGCGTATTTCTTGTGTTATTCACTTCGGTGATGGTGATATCTCAGATGTTGAGCGTAAAGCGGAGCTTGGTGGCAACCTGCACGCTAAAGGTATGATGATCATGCAAGCATTTGTGAGCTCGGCGTTGAATTTAGATGAGCCTCTACCTTACTCTGCGTCAATTGTTTTTGAGCAATCATACAGTGAAGTAGATGGAGATAGCGCCTCTTTAGCGGAGCTTTGCTGTTTGGTAAGTGCCCTGTCTGAATCTCCCGTTAATCAGCAGATTGCAGTGACAGGCGCTGTAGACCAATTTGGTCGTGTGCAAGCCGTCGGTGGCTTGAATGAAAAGATCGAAGGTTTTTACCAAGTGTGTAAGCATCAAGGTTTCACAGGTGAGCAAGGAGTGATTATGCCGAAAACTAACCTAAAGCACCTTGCGTTACATAAAGATGTCATAGAAAGCATTAAGAATGGTGAGTTCCACATTTGGTCTGTTTCTACTGTTGATGAAGCGATTCCTCTTTTGATGTCCAAGCCATTCCGAGGTGAAGACGACAGCATCATCGGTAAGATAGCCGAACGTATTGAAAACTTTGAAAGACACGAGCATCCAGAAGGAATTGTGGAGCGCATCAAAAACTGGTTTGTCTAGTACTGATCGGAGTTGTTTAGCGTACACGTGTTCACTAAGATGCAGCTATCAAAAATTGGAGTAATTGATAATGCAAAACAAACGTGATTCATACACCCGTGAAGATCTTCTAGCTTCTAGCCAAGGCGAACTATGGCCACAAGGCCCTCAGCTACCAGCACCAAACATGTTGATGATGGACCGCATCACAAAAATGTCTGAGACTGAAGGTGATTTCGGTAAAGGCTTGATCCTAGCAGAATTGGACATTACTCCAGATCTTTGGTTCTTTGATTGTCACTTCCCTGGTGACCCAGTAATGCCTGGCTGTCTTGGCCTTGATGCTATGTGGCAACTTGTTGGCTTCTTCCTAGGCTGGGTTGGCGGTAAAGGCAAAGGACGCGCTCTAGGTGTTGGCGAAGTGAAGTTTACGGGGCAAATCCTACCAACAGCTAAAAAAGTGACATACGAGATCCACATGAAGCGTGTTGTTAACCGTAAATTGGTAATGGGTCTAGCTGATGGTCGTGTCTGTGTAGATGGCAAAGAAATCTACGTAGCAAAAGATCTGAAAGTAGGCTTGTTCCAAGACACTTCAAGCTTCTAGTCTCCTACTCTGAATTATTTTAGAAGGCTCCTTTAAGGGGTCTTTTCTTTATCTAGATAACTATACTCCCATCTATCAAACGCAGAAAAGGCCCTTAACGAGCCCTTTCAAATCCTTCTGTTTGTATGTGGAGAGTTATTTGTAGAGGCCAGATTGTTTTTCATCTCTGGCATCACGCCAACCACCTAACCAATACGACCGAGCGTCAATTTGTTGATATGGGCAAGCCTCTTGAGACCTTCCATTCAACCCAGCTTTGTAGCCTTGAGATTGAGCTCGTTCTAGGCGATCACGCTTTTGTCTCTTCATAGTTAATTCCTCATACAGGTCCATTTACAAACGTACTACTGTTACTGTGAAACTTTAATGGAGTTTTTATGACTCCACTTGCAAGAGTCGATCAAATTACGCATTTTCTCAAGGCATAAAAAAAGCAGAGGCTCATTTCTGTGAGCCGCTGCTTGATTTAAAAATTACTGACTATTTTCTACGGAACCCGAAGAAGCCCAGTATGGTCAAAGCCAACCAACCAAGACCAGCGCCTTGGCGTTCTGAGGACTCTTCTTCAATACTTCGTTTCTGAATATCTGCAGAAGTCGCACCAGCGATAGGCATAAGCTTAACTGCAACGATTTTTTCTGTCCCATCACACGACGCGTTATGTTGTGTGCTCTTATAGCCGCCTTCACACTTCATCGCGGTTGCCGAGATAACGCCAGCATCATTGATGTCTGTAGCATTGATGATACGGAATGCATTATTTTCTTGGGAAAACTCACCGCCATTTGTTAGGTTGTCTAAAAACCACGCTTTACCTTCAAATAGGGTTTTGGACCTATCTGAATCTGTTCCATCCGGACTATATGGGTAAATGAAGCCACGTTTACGGCGAGGTTTACCCTCGTCTTCACGCGAGCTCTCAGCGTCAAGTTGACCCACTACCTCATTTGATGCGTTGATGCTGCCCATTAACCCGCCAGCGCCGTTAAAGAAGATTCCACTTGTTGGGTAAAATGCTTTGGGTGAGCTTTCTCTAATATCTTTCACGATAAACAAACGATTTGGGTACGAACCAGTTGGCATCGGATAGCGGCCAGAGCGCTTTGCTTCTCCTATGGCAACGAAATTATCATTAACGTCGGTCAGACGAGAGTTCGTATGTACAGTTTCATCATCAATTCGTTGTTGCGCACCATCAACAGATTTGTTAACCCATTCAACGTTTTCTAGGGAGCCTTCTTTTTCTAAAGAACCAATAAACACTGTTGCATTCATATAGTTGTTATCAGAATAAGTGTTGTAGCCTACACCATAAATGGTTAAACCATCAGCCTTAAGATCACGCATACTGCCTTGAGCTAATCGTTCACCATCTTCTGCTTGGTTACTTGGCCAAGCTAATTCTGATACAAGGCCAGTGTCATCCCATATCGCTGCTTTTGATGTATGGTGGGTACCATTAGTATTGGTAGCTTTTCGAGATACACTACCAACAGTAAATGTACCATTAGTGTTCCACGCGTGACTTTCTACAACGCTAGCTTGCCCTTCCTCCGTTATAATATTTGGTAGTTCAGGCGCAACAACTGTGTTCCTTGTCTCTAGTGTTGAATCATTTTCATTAACAACACTTTGGTTGCCAATAACCGATAGGTTTTCAGTTAAGCTATTGATTACATTGTTATACTTATTGTTGTAAGCATCAGGTTTGCCTTCGACTACGACCAAAGCATTTGAAGCCTCGTAGTCTTTATAAAACTTCTCTTTCTGCCATGGCTTCCAGTTTAACGCTGCCCATGAGTCACAAGTTGAATAACCAAGTTCATTATAACAGTAGCGTTTGAAGTCTTCATCATCGCCAGCATCAGATGTATTATCAACAGTATAGAAGCTAGAATCCATAGCAAATGGAACCTCTTCTCTGTAACTTACTCCATCCACCGCTTGTCCAACAGAAATTGGTTCGGCACGAGTCTCAATTGCTAATTTAAACTGGTCTGAAGTACAGTTCGCTCCTGCATCAAAACAACCTAGAGCGAATGGCGCGTTTGTCCCAGGGTTTTCAACATCACCCTGTTGAATAGCCACACCGTAAGCGGTCTGGTAATCTAGAACGTCGCCATTAACTTCCGGCTCTACTTCAACCACTTGATACAATGCTGCATTGGCATTCATTGCTGTACCAACCATCATCGCGACGGCGGTTAGTTTGAATTTATTACTACAATTCATGGAATTCTTAACTGTCCTGTTGCATTGCTTCGAGTTCTTCCCATCTCTCGAACGCGATTTCCAACTCCTGCTCTACAGCAGCGAGCTGTTCCAATACCGGTTGAGTCTGTTCTACAGATTTAGTGAAGAACTCTGGGTCATTCACTTGTTCTTGTAGCGTCTCAATATCCGACTCTAATTGTTCTAGTTTAGCTGGAAGAGCCTCTAATTCTCTTTGCAGCTTATACGATAACTTCTTCGAATTGTTCTTAGGTTGCGTAGTTTTGGGAGTTTCCTCAACCACTTTCTCTTTCTTCGTTGCTTTTTCAACCTGACTGCGTGAAGCAAGAACTTGATCACGCTGCTGTTTAGCATCGTGATAACCACCAACGAACTCTTCAATTACGCCGTTACCTTCAAAAATCCAGCTGGTTGTTACTGTATTGTCTACGAACTCACGGTCGTGACTCACTAGCAGTAACGTACCCTGATAATTGGCAAGCATTTCTTCTAAAAGTTCCAACGTTTCGATGTCCAAATCGTTGGTTGGTTCGTCCAGAATAAGCAAGTTGTTAGGTTTCAATAAGATACGCGCTAACAACAGTCGATTTTTTTCACCGCCTGATAACGCTTTAACTGGCGTACGAGCACGTTTTGGGGCGAACAAGAAATCTTGCAGGTAGCTCAATGCATGACGCTGACGGCCGCCCACCATCACTTCCTGCTTACCATCCGCTAGGTTATCGATAACCGTCTTTTCAGGATCGAGGATTTCGCGGTACTGGTCGAAGTAAGCTACTTCAAGTTTTGTGCCGCAATGTAAACGACCACCTTGTGTCTCTAGCTGGCCTAGAAGTAATTTCAGAACCGTACTTTTACCACAGCCATTAGGACCAATCAGGGCGATTCGGTCACCACGCATGATGTTGAAGCTGAAGTTGTCGACGATCTTTTTACCTTCGAATGCAAAAGAAACATTTTCTGCTTCAAACACAATCTTGCCTGAGCGTGAAGCATCGTCGATGTTAAGGTTAACTTTACCTTGCACTTCACGACGGTCACGACGTTCTTCACGAAGCTTTTTAAGGGCACGAACACGACCTTCATTACGGGTACGACGTGCTTTAATCCCTTGACGAATCCATACTTCTTCTTGAGCTAACTTTTTGTCGAACTCTGCATTTTGCATTTCTTCAACACGAAGCATCTCTTCTTTGTCATTCAGGTACTGATCATAATTACCAGGGAAAGAAGCCAATTGACCGCGATCTAAGTCAACGATGCGTGTCGCCATCGATTTGATGAACGCACGGTCGTGAGAAATAAAGATGATTGAGCCTTTGAAGTCTTTTAAGAAGTTCTCTAACCATTCGATGGTTGTAACATCAAGGTGGTTAGTAGGCTCATCAAGAAGCAGTACATCAGGGTCACAAACAAGTGCACGAGCCAGAGCGGCTTTGCGTTGCCAACCACCAGACAAGTCCGTCAGTTTGGTTTCTGGACTTAGCTTTAAAGCGCCCAGAACGTTCTTGACACGGTCATCAAAGCGCCAAGCATTTAGGTGATCCAACTGTTCTTGAATTTTAGCAAGACGATTAATGTTCTTTTCACTTGGGTCCTGAGCTACAAGATCGAGAAGATCATGGTAGATCTTCAGCTGTTCGCCGATTTCAGCTAAACCGCCAGATACGTATTCGTAAACCGTACCCTCTTGATTGCGTGGTGGATCTTGTTCAAGTCGAGAAACAACTACGTCTTGAGTGATTTGAATCTTGCCATCGTCCAACAAAATGTCGCCGGCAAGCACTTTCATTAACGTGGACTTACCTGCACCGTTACGACCAACTAAACAAACGCGTTCGTTTTCTTGAAGAGCGAACTCTGCTTTATCTAGCAATGGGTGGTCACCAAATGCAAGTTGCGCGTTATGAATGGTAAGTAATGCCATTATTATCCAACCAATGTGTGAGTTGTTCTAAGTCAAACGGCCAGTTCAACTCAGAATCTTGATATTTTAATACGGGAATCGTGACGCCGTAACGAGAAAAGAGAACATCGTCGAACGTAATGTCGACGATGTGAGTTTGTTCGGCGAGGCCAATCTGACCAACGAGGTCAAACGCCATCTCACAGAGATGGCATCCTTCAGTGCTGTAAAGTGTTAGCACGTTCAACATCCTTTTACTGTTCCGTCCCTATTCTGCGTGAGTAACCAGCCAGCAGTTGTGAATCTGTTTGTTACGAGAGAAATCCAAAGGCAGAGTTTGAGAAGAAATGTTCTGCGCTTTCAAGCCCAGTTCTGCAAGCCCTGCTTCGTCCATCTTGAAGTGACGTTTGTTGTTCGAGAAAACAATCGTACCGCCAACACGCAACAGACGCTTAAGGTTTGTCATAAGCTTAATGTGGTCGCGTTGCACATCGAACGAGGTTTCCATGCGTTTAGAGTTAGAGAACGTCGGTGGATCAATAAAGATAAGATCGTATTCACCTTTGGCATTCTCAAGCCACTGGAGACAGTCAGCTTGCTCAAAACGATGCTGGCGACCAACACAACCGTTTAGCTGCATGTTGTCTTTCGCCCAATTGAGGTACGTGTTAGACATATCTACTGTAGTTGTAGAACGAGCACCACCAACGGCTGCGTGCACTGTTGCACTACCAGTGTAAGCAAACAGGTTAAGGAAATCTTTACCCTGTGCCATTTCGCCAAGACGACGACGAGTGATCTTATGATCCAAGAACAAGCCAGTGTCTAGGTAATCGTGAAGGTTTACGATCAGCTTCACGCCATACTCGTTCACTTCAAGTGTCTCTGAAACTTGACCTAGTTTTTGATATTGGCTGCGGCCTTTCTGCTTCTCACGAACTTTCAATACAACTTTGTTCGCTTCTACGCCTGTTACCTGAATTGTTGCACGGATAATGTCCGTCAAACGACGCTTAGCTTTTTCCTCAGGGATGTTCTTAGGTGCCGCGTATTCTTGAATCACGATTTGATCGCCATAAACGTCGATCGCTACGTTGTATTCTGGAAGGTCTGCATCATAGATACGGTAACAGTCCAGCTTCTCTTTACGAGCCCATTTACCGATCTTACCAATGTTTTTCTTCAAACGGTTTGAGAAGTCAGGTGCGATTTGAACGCTAGTGTCCGCGCCTTTCACTTCGTCAGCGCTGCGTTCTGCAATGCTGTAGTTCTTTTGGTGACACGGTAACGCACCATTATTCAATTTGAACTGTTTGTCCGCACGCATACGCAGACAGCTTAGTAGCTCATCTGAACTAGAGAAGATAGACGCTTTACAACCGCCAAACTCTGCTTTTAGTTGGCCACCAAATGCTGTGTATAGGGCAATCAGACCCGGCTCAGTACCAAGACGCTCACCATAAGGCGGGTTAGAAACGATAACGCCGGCTTCGAAACCAGCTGGACGAGTAATAGTTGCTGCATCACCTTGTGCAAATGTAATCAGCTCTTCCACGCCAGCTCTACGAGCGTTGTCTTGTGCAACCTTCAGTACTTTCGGGTCGTTATCGAAGCCGAAAAACTTAGCGTCAACTTTTTTGACACCACGTCGAGCTTGTACATTTGCCTCTGATTTAATCTCTGCCCAAAGCTCTGGTTCAAAGTCTTCTAGTGCTTCAAAGCCCCACTGTTTGCGCTTAACGCCAGGTGCCATGTTCGCTGCCATCATTGCCGCTTCAATCAGCAACGTACCAGAACCACACATTGGATCTAGAAGTGGTTGAGAACCATTCCAGCCACAACGCATTACGATAGCTGCTGCTAGTGTTTCACGCAGCGGAGCTCGACCAGATTCTGGACGGTAGCCACGTTGATGAAGACCACTACCCACCATGTCCACACCAAGGATTGCCTTATCTTTGTGTAGACGGACATGAACACGGATATCTGGACGCTCTTTGCTGATATTTGGACGAGGAAGTCCTTTCTTCTCAAAGCAGTCTACGATGCCATCTTTTACTTTCATTGCACCATATTGGCTGTTGCGGATTTCGCGGTTAGTGCCATTGAAGTCAACCACAAAGCGCTTTGAGCTATGGAATTGGTTTACCCAGTTGATTGCAGACGTTGACAGGTAAAGGTCCATGTCGTCGTTACAGGTAAACTCCGATAAAACACGTACAAATCGAGACGCCAAGCGGCTCCACAAACAGCAACGGTAAATCTGTTCATTCGTTGCTTTAAATTTTACGCCAGCCTGTACTGGTTTGGCGTTTTCAATGCCTAGTTTAGTCAGTTCTTCAACAAGCAAGTTTTCCATGCCATTTGAAGTTACCGCGAGATATTGATTCATAGTGTTCTTTCGTCGATAAAAAATGGCTTTGATTATACCTGACTTTACGATCAATGCCTCGTTTTTAAAGGCTTTTTCGATTTGTTAGCGCAATCCATCACCAACCCTTCCTGCTGAAAGTCAAAACACAACACCTTTCATTAAGAAATAAGTCTCTTTTTCACTACCTAATAAAAACAAGCCCTATAGAAGAAGTGAATGCTTATTTACTGTAAGTTTGGTCTATACCAAACCCACCCTATGTGTGTAATTTACTTACAAAATGAATATATAGGGGAATAAAAGGTGAAATATTAGGCGCCAAGTTGCCTAATTTAAGGAAACGCTAAAATGAAAAAAGTGAAATAAAAGTGAGCTGCTTCATATATGAGATACGAAATCCCCTCACCTAAGGGTGAGTTTGGAGCGTGTATTAGGAGAGATTTGGAAAATTCTAGGCAAAAAAAATCGACCTAGTACGGTCGATTAATGCAAACAAAGGAACGAAATTAAAGAAAAAATCAAAAGGAAATTAACCCACCATCGCCATCGGTGCCATCATGAATAAGTGATTAGCACAGACCATGCGATCATGCATTACTTTAATCGGTTGACCAAACTGGAGCGTTTTGTTGCCGTCTAGTAGGAACTCTTCCTGTCCAACATAAGCACACAGGCTTGATGTTTCACCTGGCTCTAGGACGACGAACACACCTTCTGAATATCGGTTTGTTAGGAAGACCATATCCCCTTCTTCTGGCTCGTGTCCATCGCATTGGGCATCGAAGAACCAGCTCTTTGGCTGGACTGGCTTGTGAAAGCGTTTCGCGGCTACGCAATAAAGCGTAAGTTCGGCTTGACGGTATTCGTTGATGTCGAGACAACGGATTCGTTCGTTGTACGTTTGGAACGCGCTTGCGTCATCAACGGTGAATTCATTGTCTGAGAAGGCACAATTGACCAACAGCTTACGGCATAGATTGGTTTGGAAAATCATCTCCTCCCCTAAATCCAGCATTAGGCAAGCTTTCTGCTCGTCAAAATACCAATTCCATTTGTCGCTGGGTTTAAGCATTATTCCGTTCTCTTGTGACTAGTTAAACAGTAATAAGAGGTAAGACGCTTAATTACCTACTCATGATTTTTAAATTTTACAAACGAACGGACAAAAAAAAAGAGGAAACGAATTCCTCTTTTTTTAGTAACAAGCGTCTATTTCTCAACGATTTAGCGATTGTACTATAGATTTTTAACAATATCGCGTACGAGACCTGGGCCGTGGTAGATGAAACCTGTATAAACTTGAACAAGTTGAGCGCCAGCCATCATTTTCTCTTTCGCAGCAACGTAAGAGTCAACACCACCGACACCAATGATCGGAAGTTTATCGCCAAGTTCTTGGTGAAGTTTACGAACAACCTCTGTTGAGCGAGATTGAACCGGACGTCCACTTAGGCCACCCGCTTCATGTGCATGTTTCATACCTTCAACGACTGTACGATCCAACGTTGTGTTTGTGGCAATTACGCCATCGATATTGCTCTTAATTAGAGACTCACAAATCTGGCTGATTTCGTCATCGCTCAAATCCGGTGCAATTTTTAGCGCAAGTGGTACGTACTTACCGTGTTTCTCTGCAAGTTCAGCTTGTTTCGCTTTGAGTTCAGATAGCAGTTCATCTAGCGCTTCACCGTACTGAAGCGAACGAAGTCCTGGTGTATTTGGTGACGAAATGTTCACGGCGATGTAACCGGCGTACTCGTACACTTTTTCCATACAAATCAGGTAGTCCTCTGCCCCGTTCTCAATTGGTGTGTCTTTATTCTTACCAATGTTGATACCAAGAACACAGTTGTATTTTGCCTTTTTCACATTCTCAACCAGATGATCCACACCTAGGTTGTTAAAGCCCATGCGGTTGATGATACCTTCCGCTTCAACTAGGCGGAACAAACGTGGCTTGTCATTACCTGGTTGCGGACGAGGCGTAACAGTACCAACTTCGACAAAACCAAAGCCCATAGCGTCGAACGCTTCGATGCATTCACCGTTTTTGTCCAAACCAGCAGCAAGGCCCACTGGGTTGCGGAATGTAAGCCCCATGCATTCTACTGGACGATTTGGTAATTGTTGACGATAGAAAAGATCGAGAGGAGTGCCGTTAAAGCGTTGGAAGTTTTTGATTGCAAGATCATGTGCCTTTTCGGCATCAAGTTGGAAAAAGCCAGTTCTGGCTAGACGGTAAAGCATTGTGCCTCCGAAAGAAAAAAGCCCCGTGTAAACGGGTCAATATTATTTACTGTTTTTCAATGCAATTCAATGAAAATGAGTGAATTCAGCAAAATAGTACGTCTCATTTTAGTTTTGCTCATAAAAACAGTTAATTAGCGCCAGATCTCCTATACAAAATTGTTAGCTTTTTCATTAAAAGCAAACGATTTCACGTCATGAAAACTTAAAATTAACGTTACAGTGTCACTATTTGTGATGAATTTTAATGGTTTAAACATAAAAATGTATGGTCCGCCCCGTTATTGCAACTACAATTTTAGTAATAACGGAGTTGGTTTGCGCTAATGTATTCGGAGTCCTCGTTGGGAACATTAACTTCCCCGCTCCACGATGATATCCGCGCCAGATTATCCTTAAAAGCCCCAAAGCAACTAGGTGCTATTTTTTGTATCAGAGTAGACATATGGTTCACCTCGTTCTGAGAGCCTACTCTAAGCGTAGGGCTTGAGAGTGAGGCGGACCATATAATTAGCCCCGCTATTGCGAGGCCTTTGTCAAAGTCACTTGCGCTATTCGTTCGAAGAACAATTCAGATTAAGTAGAACCAATTCTCGAAGTGCTACAGAGAACTTGGCGAATTCATGGACGGAACCAACTTTGAATTCATTCAAGATACTCTCCCAACGATGCAATGACAGCTCATTCGTTGTCATCCAATCTTCGAGTGCTTGCATCACGTCTAGATCTTCTGTTGAGCAACCACAAGTTAGAACTTGAGCCGTCAGTTGGCGTTGTTGCCAATCAAGATCTTCACGGAATGCTGCACGAGCAAGAGCTTGCCAGTTATTATCAACCGCTTGGCTATTGATCTGTTTCAAGAACCAGTGAAGTGATAAACGGTCACCAAGATTGAAGTAAAGCTTCGAGGCTTGCTCAACCGTTTTACCCGTTTCGCTTGCTACTGTCGAAATATCCAGTGCTGATTGTAAGCTAGAGAGACGAGCTACGTGGTGCGCAAGTTTCTCTTCTACTCCACGCTCAATCCATTTCCGAGCAAGTTCGTTATGCTCTTCCACTTCTGATGCAACTAGCATAGTGTCTAGCGTTTCAGTAATAGTGTGAACATCGTCTTTATATAGCGCCACGAGCTCAGTTACTGTGCTCTTACCGCTGCGATTGCGAAGTAACCAACGAGAGATACGGCGCAATGCGCGACGTACATAAAACATGATCTCATACTGTGCTTCTGCAGTTGCAACGTTATCAAGTGCACGGGTTTGCTTAAGAATATCTTCCAGTTCGAAGATTTCACGCGTCGCGCTGTAAGCGTTCGCAATATCAACCACACTCGCCCCCGTCTCTTCTTGAAGACGAGTCACGAAGTTACAGCCCATTTCATTAACCATTTGGTTTGCCAGCGCTGTTGCGATAATTTCAGCACGCAGCGGGTGGTTTACCATTTGATCTTTGTAGTTACGGCGTAACTCACTTGGGAAGTAAGCAACCAGTTGTTTTCCATGGAATTCGTCATTTGCGATTTCGTCAGCAACCAATTGCTCTTTCAGAACCATCTTACCGTAAGCTACGAGTACTGAAAGTTCAGGACGTGTCAGACCAAGACCTTGTTTCTCTCGCTCAATCAAGGTTTCATCGTCTGGAATGTACTCAAGAGCACGATCCAAGTACCCTGCTTTCTCCATTGTATGGATAAAGCGGATTTGCTCTTTAACGATGCCAACACCTTGCTGTTCAGTCACCGAAATAGACTCAGATTGACGGTATGCATCGTCCAATACGATTTCGCCCACTTCGTCTTCCATCGATTCAAGAATCTGGTTGCGTTGTTTAACCGTTAGATCGCCATTCGATACTAAACCATTCAAGAAGATCTTAATGTTCACTTCGTTGTCCGAGCAGTCTACACCGCCAACATTGTCAACAAAGTCGGTATTTACACGACCACCAGTGGTTGCGTACTCGATACGACCAAGCTGAGTCATACCCAAGTTACCGCCTTCACCAACGACTTTCGCTTTTAAATCACGTCCATCGATACGGAGTACGTCATTTGCACGGTCGCCAACATCGGTGTGTGTCTCGCTAGAAGCTTTAACGTAAGTACCGATACCACCATTCCAAAGCAGATCCACTTCCATTTGCAGGATCATCTTAATCAGATCGTTTGGCGCTAGAGACGCTTTCTTCGTGCCCAACATTTTTTGGATTTCTGGCGTTAGTTGGATCGATTTAGAACGTCGTGAGAAAATGCCACCGCCCTGAGAGATCAACTCGGCGTTGTAATCTTCCCAGCTTGATCGTGGTAGATTAAACAAGCGATTACGCTCTTCCCAGCTGGTGGCTGAGTCTGGATTTGGATCAATGAAGATGTGCATGTGGTTAAACGCAGCTTGCAGACGAATATGCTTAGATAGCAGCATGCCGTTACCAAACACGTCCCCTGCCATATCACCAACACCAATTGCTGTGAAGTCAGTGGTTTGACAGTTGATGCCCATCTCACGGAAATGGCGTTTCACCGACTCCCAACCACCTTTCGCAGTGATACCCATTGCTTTGTGGTCGTATCCGTTAGACCCGCCTGATGCAAACGCATCACCTAGCCAGAAGCTGTACTCGTCCGATACAGAGTTTGCCAAATCAGAGAACGTCGCTGTACCTTTATCGGCTGCGACAACCAAGTATGGGTCGTCTTCATCGTGACGCACAACACTTTTCGGCGGAATAACTTCACCTTCGATGATGTTATCGGAAACATCAAGAAGCGCGCGAATGAAGCGTTTGTAACAACGCTGACCTTCAGCAAAGATGTCATCACGGTTAGTTAGAGTGTGCTGACGTTTACATACGAAGCCACCTTTTGCACCCACAGGGACAATAACTGTGTTCTTAACTTGCTGTGCTTTAACTAGTCCAAGAATCTCAGTACGGAAGTCTTCTTGACGGTCCGACCAACGCAGACCACCACGTGCGACTTTACCGCCACGTAGGTGTACACCCTCGATATCCGGTGCGTATACGAAGATTTCAAATGCAGGTACAGGTTGAGGAATATCTGGTATTTCGCTTGGCTTCATCTTCAATGATAACCAAGGTTTTGGCTGCTTATCTTCGTCCAACTGGTAGTAGTTAGTACGAAGCGTTGCTGTGATCATTTCCATGTAGCGACGGATAATACGATCATCATCCAAGCTTTCCACACGATCCAATTCTTCAGTAATCTTCTTAATGAGATCGTTCTGACCTTTCTCACTGCCCTTGTGTTTTGGATCGAATCGCTTAGCAAATAGATTCACCAGACCTCTTGCTAAGTCAGGGTAATGGCTAAGGGTATCTTCAATGTATTGTTGACTGAATGGGAAGCCAACTTGGCGCATGTAGCGAGCGTATGCACGAAGAATAGAAATTTCACGACCAGACAGTGAAGCGCCTAGCAACAAGCGGTTGAAGCCATCACTCTCTAAATTACCTGCCCAAATCGCAGCAAATGCTTGCTGGAAACGATCGCGAGCTTCACGAAGATCAACGGTTTTGTCGCTCTTATGCAGCATTGAGAAATCAAGGATCCAGAACGTTTGACCATTGTTGGTTTCGATCTCATATGGTGATTCGCCGATCACACGTAAGCCTAGGTTTTCCAACATTGGCATCACGTCGGATAAGTGAATCGGCTCGTCACGGTGGTATAGCTTTAAACGGACCGCCTTCGATTCTGCCGCTTCTTCTTGCGGACGGTAGAACAGCATGCCGAGTTTGTTGTCATCGCTTAACGCTTCTAGACGTTCGATATCTGCAACTGCAGAACCTGGCATCATGTCTTCTTTGTATGAACGTGGGAATGCGCTCATGTACTCTTTCGAAAGCGGAAGACCTTTGCTTTCACCGAAATTAGCAATGATGGATTCTTTTAGGCGATCATCCCATGAAGTCGATACTTCCATTAAGTTCTGCTCAATCTTTTTCACGTCTACATCAATGTTGTTATTGTCTACACGAACAATATAATGGGTTCTCGCCAGCGGGCTCTCTGAGAAGAAGGTAGTAAATTCAACTTCTTGCTCACAGCCAAAGTACTGCTTAAGAATGCGTTGTGTTTGACGGCGAAGCTCGGTGTTGTAACGGTCTTTTGTCACATAAACCATGCAGCTGAAGAAACGACCAAACGGGTCTTTACGAACAAATAGACGTAACAAGTCACGATCTTGCATTTGTACGACGCCCGTCCCAACTTCTAGTAGCTCTTCTTCGCGAGCTTGAAGCAGTTCATCACGTGGGTAGTTTTCTAGAATGTTGTGCAGTGCTTTGTAGGAGTACGATCCATTACGGTAGCCACTCGCTTCTAGAATGCGGTCCACTTTCTCGCGGATCAGAGGAATGCTTTGTACGGCTTGGTTGTATACCGCAGAAGTGTAAAGACCTGTGAAACGGTGCTCACCAATCACTTTGCCATTCTTGTCGAATTTCTTAACGCCAATGTAGTCAGTGTACGCTGGGCGGTGAATACGAGATGCTTGGTTGCCCTTAGTGATGATCAGCGCGTAAGGTTTTTTCGCTTCAAGACGCGCAGAGTC
Organism: Vibrio sp. M260121; assembly: GCF_036533715.1. Taxonomy (NCBI): domain Bacteria; kingdom Pseudomonadati; phylum Pseudomonadota; class Gammaproteobacteria; order Vibrionales; family Vibrionaceae; genus Vibrio; species Vibrio sp. M260121. The sequence goes on from NZ_JATABF010000013.1 coordinate 73,898, forward strand.
TGACAGTTCAGAAAGCTTGATGCTGCGAACGCGACTTTCATCAGCAAACATGCCAAGGCCTTTCTCTTTGACCGGCTGGAGTTCAGTGTCACCATTGACACTAACAAGATCATATTCCTTATAGCCCATGAAGGTGAAGTTATGATCCCCTAACCAGCGTAGGTATTCGATCGTTTCATCTAAACGATCCGTTTTCATTGAAACACGATCTTTATTCTTCTCAAGGTCGTTGGTAACGATCTTAAGTTTTTCAACCATTTGCTTCCAGTCATCAACGACTAAGCGCGTGTCTGATAAAATGGTTAGCAGTTCATTTTTCAGCGCTTGCATTTCATCTTTACTGGTTAAACGATCTACTTCGATGTGGAATAGAGATTGAAGAACTCCGTCCTCGCCATTTACGTCCGTCACTTGCCCTTTCTTATCGCGTTCTAGTTGCGTTGGGTTGTTGAGCATCAAGTGAGAAACAAGGTCAAGTCGCGTTAACGCCATCTTGATGGAATCCACCAAAAACGGGCTGTCCGGAACAACAATTTCAACAATAGTGTGTGTTGATTGCCAACCTTGGCGGCTGACAGTTGGGTTGAATACCCTGACAGAAATGTCTTCTGGTTTCTTTTCATTGATATGATGCCACAGGCTAACAACGGCACCATAAAGGTCGGATTCATTTCGCTGAATCAAGTCATCATCAGCAATATTGCTAAATAAGTGTTGAGCAAGTTTAGTTACAAGCGGTTGGTGAGAAAGCTCGAGTTTGTCTTGAATTAGTTGGTATACCTTTTCAAGCAGAACCGGCACTACATTTTCACGCGCGGTCATATTCACACTCCACATTAGAATTGTTGTTTTGTAGGGGGACTTAACTTCGGGTTTTAGCCTCGAAATTAAGCATAGGTAATGCATGCACTTATTGTAAAAGCATAATTACAAATGTTTAACAAAAATTCGCAGTGGTAAGAGGTGAAATGTTTGATTATGTGACTAAGATTCCTGTTTAACTCACTAGGAATATCAGGCATCACAGAGTTTCTAACTTTAGAAACTTATTATTTTGGTCAGTTGTGAGTCTAAAACGACCTCTAACGCCTAATTGACTAAGAAATGGTCTAAATTTTGATGCATCTAGTTGCACTCTTAAACCATTGTCAGTAATGACTTGTACCGAACTTGCGGCACCGGAATAGTGTGAAAGAAATGTTTGATAAGAGATGTTGAGAGAGAAGTAATACTGGTTCATTAGAATGGATTATTGTCAGAACAAAAAACTAGGGTGATCATAACGACCACCCTATTCTTTTGTCGATTATTCGTCTAGTGCTTTAGTCACTTTCTCGAATAGGTCTTTCGCTAAATTGTCCATCGCTTTAAGCTTTTCAAGCTCTGCACGGATAAGCGCTTGGCGGCCTTCATCGTATTTACGGAACTTCAATAGAGGATCGATCATACGAGACGCCACTTGTGGGTTGGTATCGTTCAACTGACGAAGGATCTCACCAGCAAACTGGTAGCCAGAGCCTGATTTATCATGGAATCGCAATGGGTTTGCGTTTAAGAAAGAACCAATCAAGCTACGCGTACGGTTCGGGTTCTTCAAGCTAAATGCTTCGTGGCTCATGGTTTCTTTCACTTTCTCAAGTGAGTTTTCAACTGGGTTGCTGCCCTGAAGAACAAACCATTTGTCCATTACCAGACCATCGTGCTTCCACTTGTCACTGTAGTCCGCCATTAGGGCTTCACGACATTCAAGTTGTGCATTGTTCGCTGCACTCATTGCCGCGATCGTGTCTGTCATGTTGTTTGATGACTCGTACTGCGCTTTCGCTAGTTCGTTACCCTTCTCTGTATGAGCTAGGAACTGCAGACATTGGTTACGCAAAGCTCGTTTACCAATAGCGTCGTGATCAATGCTGTACTCTGCTTGGTTCAATGCGTGGTAAGTGGCACTCAGTTCATCTTCTAGCTCTTTAGAAAGTGACACTGTAATGTTATTCAATACCGTATCTACCGCATCAATATCAATCTGCTTGTACCAACCAGTGATTTCGTTAATTGAAGGTAAAGACAGAACTTGTGCAATAAACGCTGGCTCAAGATTCGCATCAAGTAACACGCCACGGAATGCATCGATTAAGTCTTCAGACAACTTAACCTCACCACCCGCTTGAACGTTGGTTACGTTTTGACGAATGTACTTCGCTAACAGCATTTGGCTTGCATCCCAACGCGCAAAATCGTTCGTTGCGTGCTTCATCAAGAAGATCAGTTCATCATCGCTGTAATCGTATTCCAATTTAACCGGTGCAGAGAACTCACGAAGCAATGATGGCACTGGTTGTTCAGCAACGTTTTCGAATACGAAAGTCTGCTTGTCTTGCTTCACGTCCAGAACGTTGTGTACCGATTCACCGTTGATAACCAGTGGAATCACGTCACCGTTTTGCGCGTATAGCTCAATATCGAATGGAATATGTAGAGCTTGTTTTTCTGATTGGTCGTGCGTTGCTTCAGTAAATTGCTCAACCGTTAGTGCGTAAGTTTTTGCTGCCGCATTGTATTCACTGTTTACACGAAGTGTTGGCGTACCCGACTGGCTGTACCATAAGCGGAATAGCTTCAGGTCAACGCCCGTTGCATCTTCCATTGCAGAAACGAAATCTTCACACGTTGCTGCAGTACCATCATGACGCTCGAAGTACAGTTTCATACCTTTTTGGAAACCTTCTTCGCCAAGTAGTGTGTGATACATGCGGATCACTTCGCTGCCCTTTTCGTACACGGTTAGCGTGTAGAAGTTATTCATTTCAATAACTTTATCCGGACGAATTGGGTGTGACATTGGGCTTGAATCTTCTGCGAATTGAGGACCGCGGATAATGCGAACGTTGTCGATGCGGTTTACTGCACGTGAACCAAGATCAGATGAGAACTCTTGATCGCGGAATACCGTTAGGCCTTCTTTCAAACTCAACTGGAACCAGTCACGACAAGTAACACGGTTACCCGTCCAGTTGTGGAAGTATTCGTGACCGATTACCGCCTCAATACCAAGGTATTCGCGGTCAGTCGCGGTTTTTTCATTCGCAAGGACAAACTTCGAGTTGAAGATGTTTAGACCTTTGTTTTCCATCGCGCCCATGTTGAAGAAATCAACGGCCACTATCATGTAAATATCTAGATCATACTCAAGACCAAAGCGGTCTTCATCCCACTTCATTGAGTTGATAAGTGAAGTCATCGCATGACCAGCACGATCTAGGTTGCCTTTGTCGACAAAGATTTCTAGGTCTACTTCACGACCTGATGTGGTTGTGTATTTATCACGTAGTACATCGAAATCACCTGCTACTAATGCGAACAAGTAAGCTGGTTTTGGATGTGGATCTTGCCATTGCACCCAATGACGACCATTTGCTGCCTCACCTTCAGCAACGCGGTTACCATTGCTTAATAGGTATGGATACACGGCTTTGTCTGCGACCACTTTTGTTGTGTATTTCGCAAGAACGTCTGGACGGTCTAGGTAGTAAGTAATGCGACGGAAGCCTTCTGCTTCACACTGCGTACAGAACGCACCACCTGATTTGTAAAGACCTTCAAGTGCCGTGTTTGCTTCCGGGTCGATCTTAGTAACGATTTCTAAATCAAATTCCGCAGGCAAATCTGCAAGAACTAAAGAGGCTTCTTTTACTTCATGGTGAGCCCAATCTTCACCGTTTACTTTTACGGAGCGCAGCTCTAGCCCTTCACCATCAAGTTCTAATGTGGTGGATTCACCCTTTTGAACTACTTTTGATACTGCTGTAACGATCGTGTCGTTGTCATAAAGATCAAACGTCAAGTCAATGTCCGTGATGGCATGAGATGGCGATTTGTAATCTTTGCGATATTTCGCTTGGGGTGCTTGAGACATGTCCATAAATCCTTGTATATAGAACCACAAAAATACCAGGACTAGAGGCTCAAACACCTCTTACTGGTATCACGATATAAGCTATTTGTAGGGGTTGTGGTATCAGAATACAAGTCTTTCTATAAAAAAACGGAGCTTTTAGTGGCTTAGCTCCGCTTTCTGTTTAACATTCAATCAACATCAGAACATTTCACTATTAATAAGCTAGCGTGAAATAATGATGATGAATCATTTAGGGTGTCACTCGGTTGAGAACCGCGTACATATCACCGTTGGAATCCTTAATCGTAAGCTCATTTTGATTGAGTACATAACGCGTACCATGTTCACCGTTTTCATACAAAAGAACCAAATGTTCCCCCTCGGTATAGAACACGCCCTGCTTAACAGACTCCTCACCTTCATCGTTCGCGACACGGAACATGAACACAAAGTCAGGTTGCAGAATCAAATCCATCTGATTGATGTTATTGGCGAGCATACCATCGCCACCGACTTGTGAACTGGACCAAATGCCAGCAAGCGCATTTGATAGTCCCTTTGTAAAGGTCACACCGTTCAAATCTAGTGTGTTGTGATTGTTTCGATATGCATAAATTTGCGGTTCGTCTGTATTCAAACCAAGAACAATGGTGTCTTCATTGGCGTTATACATCCCTTCCCAATGGTCTATTGAATAGTCTTTTTTCTGTATATCGATCGAGAAGGTGTAATCAGAACCCAGGGTTAATTTGATAGCACGGAAGTTCTCTGATGATTCTTCCGGGTTGGGATTCATCAGATACCAGTCGCCGATCAAAAACGGGGTGTCGAAGTGGCTGAGTTCGTCTTCCTTGTTGGTTTCCGCACTAGAAACACTAAAGCAGCAAAAGCTAAGCAAAATAATGAACCATTTCATAACGGTATCCTTATCGTTTTCTTTTAGCTTAGGTGCTAGATCTCGTTTTCGCGAAATATTTGATCTAAATCACGTAATTTGTTGATAAAAATTAAGCGTAGGATTCACCGAATTCAGTTTGAACATAGTGGTAAATACACATAAAAAAAGAGCGAGTCGCTATGACTCGCTCTTAATACACAGAATTGTTAGTCATTATGACTGAATTATTAGCTTTTCAGCATATCGACCATAACAGCAACGGATTCATCTAGATAAACGTCTGGTGCTTCGTAATCTTTTGGCACATCATCAAGCGTTTTGAATGGTTCTTTACCCATTGCAGCTTGACGTTCATTGATGCGCTCTAGACGTAGAGCCTCGGCTTTATCCGATTCATCTTCACGAACTTTCTCGTTAAGAGACAATAAGTTATCGTCTTTCTCTTTACGGTACTTCTCGATATCTTCTTTGATGAAGCGGAATTCCATTTCATCTGCGATACGTTTGTTGTGAAGTTCAGTCAGTTGAGTCACAAGAGCGTCATTGCTTGGGAACGTTTGATATTTTGCTTTATCAATACTGTCCCAAGGCAACGCGTTATCTTCAACACTTTCACCTGTTTCGCTTGGCTCAACTGGTGTTGGGTAAGCGATGTCTGGTGCAACACCACGGTTCTGAGTACTGCCACCATCAATGCGGTAGAACTTCTGAATCGTGTATTGAACATAACCAAGCTCTTTATCGAAAAGATCGTAGATATGGTTCAGTGAACGATGTTGCTGAACGGTACCCTTGCCGAAAGAGTTTTCGCCAAGAATAATCGCACGGTTATAATCCTGCATTGCTGCCGCAAAGATCTCAGACGCTGAAGCACTGTAACGGTTGATCAATACAGTTAACGGGCCGTCGTAACTTATTTGGCCATCGGTATCTGCATTTACTTTGATACGTCCGTAGCTATCACGAACTTGAACAACCGGGCCCTCTTTAATAAAGAGACCTGTTAAAGCAGTTGCTTCTGTCAGTGCACCACCACCGTTGTTTCGTAAATCAACGATCACGCCATCAACATTCTTGGCTTTCAGTTCAGCAAGCAGTTTATCTGTATCTTTCGAGAGACCAACGTAGAAGCTTGGAACTTCAAGAACACCAATCTTTTTACCGTCTTTTTCGATGATTTCAGATTTAACCGCGCGGTCTTCTAAGCGAACTTTGTCACGAACAATAGTGACAACGTAACTCTTTGCATCTTTGCCCTCTGGCAAGACTTGTAGGTTAACTTTGGTTCCCTTAGGGCCTTTGATTAACTGAACGACGTCATCAAGACGCCAACCGATCACATCGACAACTTCTTCGCCATCTTGACCAACACCGATAATGCGGTCGCCCTCACCTAGCTGTTTACTCTTAGATGCTGGACCGCCGGCAACTAATGAACGAATAACTGTATAGTCGTCGGTCATTTGAAGCACAGCCCCAATACCTTCAAGAGACAGATTCATCTCTGATTGGAACTGTTCCGCGTTTCGTGGAGATAGGTAGCTAGTATGTGGATCAACTTCACGAGCGAATGCATTCATGTAAAGTTGGAAAGCGTCTTCATTGCGAGTTTGCGTGATGCGTTTCATCGCGTTGTTGTAACGTTTCGCTAGAACCTCTTTGATTTCTGGCCATTCTTTACCAGTCATTTTAAGGTTAAGAGCATCGTACTTAACGCGTTTTCGCCATAATTCATTTAACTCAGCTTCATCCTTGGGCCATGCGGCTTCAGAACGATCCAGTTCAATAAACTCATCAGTATTAAACTTGATTTCTTTATCGAGTAGAGTCAATGCGTAGGCAAAACGATCAAAACGCTTCTGCATCGAAAGATTATAAACATCAAATGCAATCTTGTTATTACCAGCTTTAAGCTGATCATCAAGGCTGACGGACCAATCTTTGAAAGAGTCGATATCGGCTTGAGTAAAAATATTTCTATTGTAATCAAGCATTTCTACGTAGCGCTCAAAGATCGCTTTGGAGAAATCATCGTTTAGATTGAAATGCTTATAATGAGAGCGGGTAAATCGAGAAGTTACTCGTTTGCTGGCTGTTTCATGCTGAACTTCAGGTGCAAGAACCGGCAAATCATCTTTGTTTAGTTTGGCTTCTAGAGCCTGAGCTGATGCTGCTAGCCAGAAGCTAGCAGCAATCAGTGTCACTTTTGAACGGCAATTCATGCGTAGGAGTATCTCCCTTATGCGCGCAAGTGCTCCGCTTTCACAACCATTTGTAGGCCGTTAGCAAGTTGAACACGTACATCATCCTTATTGACTTCAACAATGGTCGCTGCCATGTTTCCTTTGCCCATGTTCACGTTAACTGCGTTGCCGATTGTGATTTCATCAGCGTTTAGCGCGCGTGTTTCTACAGGCTTACTTTCTTTTTGTACTTTTGGTTTGTTAGCACGACGAGGCTGTTGTGGCTTTTTAGCCGCAGGTTTCGCTTTCGCCTTACCCTCTTCGCGAGCTTTTTGAGCTTGCTCTTTACGACGAGCCTGAACTTTCGCTTTGCTTTCAGCAAGTGTCGCTTTAGCGTGTTCTACGTGTTCTTCTTCTAGCTCACCACATGGGTTGCCATCTAGATCAACACGTACTGCACCTGGTTTTACGCCGTGTAGGTAACGCCATGATGAAGTGTACTGTCTTAACGCTGCACGAAGCTGAGTTTTGCTTACTTTTTCGTCTTCATTTAGACGTTCCGCAAGATCTTGAAAAATACCAATTTTCAGAGGCTTTGCTTCACCTTCTAAAGTAAAGCACTTAGGGAAACATTCAGCAATGTATGCGATAACTTCTTTGCTGTTTTTTAACTTTTCAGTCATGAGGGTTCCTGGTTTGAGCGGATTTCCGCGAAGCATTAAGAAAAAATATTCTCGTATTATAGTGACATGCCAAGGAAAAACCACACTCGAGGGCGAATTTATGCGTCGTTAGCGTGCGAATTAAGCAGCTTTTCTACTTCAGCCATAAAATGAGTGAGGCCTTCTTCATCAATTTCATTGAATCGACCGATATTTGGACTATCAATATCCAACACGCCAGCCACTTCCCCATTGATAGTAAAAGGAATAACAATTTCTGAATTACTTGCTGCATCACAAGCAATGTGACCTTCAAATGCATGCACATCGTATACTCTTTGTACGCTGTTAGTTTGTGCAGCAGTACCACAGACGCCTCGTCCCATTGGGATACGAACACAAGCAGGCTTACCTTGGAAAGGACCGAGCACCAACTCATCACCTTTCGTTAGGTAAAAACCCGCCCAATTCAGGTCTTCAAGTTCCATAAATAGAAGAGAGCTGATGTTGGCAAGATTTGCGATGTAGTCTTTCTCTGATTCGATAAGCGCAACTGCTTGCTTGGTAAGTCTTTGGTATTGTTCTATGTTCATATTAACTTCCTACTTTTTATTTAGGCTTCCATTCTGTTGGTATGGCGCTAAAATGCAGCCCTACTTTTTAATAGGACTTATTCTCAATTACAATGAATCCGAAAAACGACACTATTAGCCGTTCTTGGTTGATAACACAAGTGAAAAAGCACAAGTCCAAGCTGATTCTAGCGAACTTGATAGCTGTACTTGCGACCTTGATTAGTGTTCCAATCCCTCTTCTTATGCCTCTCATGGTGGATGAAGTCTTATTGGACAAACCGGCATCGGGCTTAGCAGCAATGAACGCGGTTTTACCTGAAGCGTGGCACACACCTACGGGTTATATCTTCTTTACTCTGTTCTTGGTTGTGCTGATGAGGGCAGCAAGCCAAGGGTTTAATATTCTTCAAAGCCGACAATTTACCTTGGTTTCAAAGACAATCACCTTTGAAATGCGAAGTAAAATGATCGACAAGCTTGGTCGTATTAGCATTCGACAGTACGAAACAAAAGGCAGTGGTGGCATCAACGCTCACCTTATCACCGACATTGAGACCATTGATAAATTTATTGGTTCTACATTAGCTAAATTTGTTATCAGCCTACTGACGGTGATTGGTACAGCTATCGTGCTACTTTGGCTCGATTGGCGTCTGGGTCTGTTTATTCTTCTCGTCAACCCTATTGTCATTTACTTCTCACGTAAGCTGGGAAGTATGGTTAAGCACCTTAAGCGCAAAGAAAACCATTCATTTGAGATTTTCCAGAACCGCTTAGTCGAAACTCTTGACGGCATTTATCAACTACGAGCGGCTAATAAAGAGCGAGAGTTTCTCCAGCAATTAAAAGGTAGCGCTGACCAAGTTCGTATCGATGCTGACAAGTACGCATGGCAATCAGAGGCTGCGGGACGTGTCTCTTTCCTTCTGTTTTTAATCGGTTTCGAGTTGTTCCGTGCGGTTGCAATGCTAATGGTAATGTTCAGTGACCTTACCATTGGTCAAATTTTCGCGGTGTTTGGTTACCTTTGGTTTATGTTGTCTCCTGTTCAAGAACTATTGGGTATCCAATTCTCTTGGTACAGCGCAAAAGCGGCACTTAAGCGAATTAATGATCTACTCGAATTGGAAGAAGAACATAGACCTGTTTCGAAAGTAAATCCTTTCAAAGAAAATCGAGAGGTTGATGTAAAAATTAAACATGTTGATTTTTCATACAACAATGAAAACAAGGTGTTGGATGATCTCTCGTTGCACATTCCTGCTGGTAAGAAAGTGGCGCTTGTGGGTGCAAGTGGTGGTGGTAAATCAACCTTGATTCAATTATTGATCGGCGTTTACCGTCAGAATTCTGGTTCTATCCGTTTTAATGATGAGTTAACGGAAGACATCAGCTTTGAAGTAATACGCGACAAAATTGCCGTGGTTTTACAACAACCTATACTATTTAATGACACCTTAAGGCATAATCTGACCCTTGGTGGTGACTTTGATGAAATGTCATTATGGCGAGCACTAGAAGTCGCTCAGCTTCAAGACGTAATTTCGCAACTTAACCACGGATTGGATACTCAAATTGGTCGTAACGGTATTCGCCTATCTGGCGGTCAGCGTCAACGCTTAGCGATTGCACGTATGGTGCTGAGCAACCCACAATTTGTTATCCTAGACGAAGCAACGTCAGCACTGGACACCGCAACTGAAGCGGCTTTGCATAAGGCGTTAACGGAATTCTTACGCGGTCGAACGACTCTTATTGTCGCCCATCGCTTATCGGCGGTGAAGCAAGCAGATTTGATTTATGTGCTTGAAGATGGAAGAGTGACGCAAACAGGTACCCATGGTGAGCTCGTTGAGCAAGAAGGCTTATATCAAACCTTATATGGTGGCATTCAGTCCCACGCTTAAAGCATTCAGTTTAGAGAGGTCGTTGTGACCTCTCTGTCTAAACACGCCATGCAACCGAGTAGCATTCGATTGTGCCAAGGTTGCGAATTACCTGTCGATATTGTCGATCTGCCTAGTGGTAAAAATGCACACTGCCCTCGTTGCGGTACACAACTATACCGTGGTGGTAGTCCGAGTTTATCTGGCAACCTAGCAATCGCTGTCACTTGTATTCTGCTTTTTATTCCTTCGCACTTTTTTAACTTCATCAGTATTCGTCTGTTTGGAGTGATGATTCCTGCAACGCTGCCATCAGGGATGATCACACTGTTTCAAGAAGGGTTCGTTCTTCTCTCTATTCTTATTCTATTCTGTAGCTCGTTGGCTCCATTAATCGTATGTAGCTCGGTAGTGACAGCGCATTGGTCATTACATAAGCGCTGGTTCAAAGGGCTTCGTGTTTCACTATGGTTGATTCAACATCTCAAACACTGGGTGATGTTGGACGTTTTCCTTGTCAGTATCGCTATCTCCTGTTTCAAGCTGCAAGATTACTCAGATATTTTTGTTGGACCGGGACTCATCGGCCTCGTCCTACTGCAAATCTTCACTGTTTTGTTGATTTCTCGCATTAGCGTCCGTCGCTACTGGGAGTCATGGGCATCTGAGCTCAGTTTCGACTTCGAGCATAAAGATGTTCATTGTCATGAATGCCATCTTTCACAACCAGAAGGCTCACGTTGTCGTCGTTGCCATCATGAACTGTATCATCGCAAACCAAATTCTATTCAGAAGACGTGGGCTTACTTGATTGCTGCAACGATCGCCATCTTCCCTGCTAACTTAATTCCTATCTCCATTCTGCTGACAAACGGGAAACGTCTGGAAGATACGATCTTCTCTGGTGTTGCAGGATTGGTGAACAACGGTATGTACGGCATTGCTATCATCATTTTTGTAGCGAGTATCGTCGTACCTGTCGCTAAGATTCTTGGCCTTGCCTACATCTTGTTATGTATCAAATTCAAACGTTCGGTGTTCAGAAGACAACGAATGATGGTTTACTTTGCAGTAAAATGGATCGGTAAATGGTCTGTGATGGATTTATTTGTTATTTCTATCATGATGACATTGGTCGATCGTGGACAAATTCTCGACTTCACACCGGGTTATGGCGCAGTTGCGTTTGGTGTTGTCGTCGTACTTACAATGCTCGCGGCGGAGAGCATTGACCCAAGGCTTATTTGGGACCAAGCCCTAACACAATCAGAAAAAGAGTCAATTAATGAGTGATCAGAACAGTTCTCAAACGTCATATGTGCCAGAGGTAAAGAGGAGTAAAGGTATCTCTCCCCTTTGGCTGTTGCCGATTTTGACCATGGTGTTAGCCGGTTGGCTCGTGGTGAAATCGATTCATGACGCCGGGCAACGCGTGCAAATCTACTTCTCCGATGCAGCTGGTTTAGTCGCTGGGCGAACCACCATTCGCTATCAGGGTTTAGAAGTCGGTATGGTACGAGATATCAACTTGTCTGAAGACTTGGGCAGCATTTATGTTGACGCAGACATCTATCCAGAAGCCGCTAAATTACTGAACGACAAAACACGTTTTTGGTTGGTCAAACCGACAGCGAGTTTAACTGGCGTGTCTGGTCTTGATGCTCTTGTTTCTGGTAACTACATCTCTATTCAACCGGGTGACGGCGAGAAGTTCGAGACGACCTTCCATGCGCTTGAGTCTGCGCCAACGGATTTGCGCGTGACACAAGGCTTGAACATTAAATTGAAGAGCCGAGACTTGGGTGGCGTTTCTATTGGTTCTCAGATTGTCTACAAAAAGATCCCGATTGGTGAAGTGTTCAGCTATCAGCTAAATGAAGACGCAAAATCCATCACTATCCAAGCAAACATTCAAGAGCAGTACCAACACATCATTAACAGCCGAAGCCGTTTCTGGAATGTGAGTGGTATCGGTGCGAGTATCGGTTTCGATGGTGTCGATGTTCAGCTTGAAAGCATGAGTGCCCTACTTGGCGGTGCGATTGCGGTAGATTCTCCAGACGACGGTGAACCAGTCAAAGAGAATACCGAATTCCGTTTATACAAAGACCTGAAAACAGCGGGCCGAGGTATCCTAATTAAAATCGCCCTTCCTGATGATAATAAAATCAGTGGCGAAGGTGCACCTATTATGTATCGCGGCCTAGAAGTTGGCCAAATCACCGATTTAAAACTTTCTGAAGGTCGAGAAGTGATTCTGGCTTCTGCAGCCATTCAGCCTGCGTTTAGCGATATGCTAACGTCAGGAACCCGCTTTGTTCTTGAAGAAGCAAAAGTTTCATTATCTGGTGTAGAGAACATCGCAAACCTTGTGCGCGGTAACTTTTTAACTATCGTACCGGGCGAAGGTGAACGTTCAAGACGCTTTACCGCTATTCGTAAAAATGTGTTCAACCAACAACAACAGAAGTCGATTGCCATTCGCCTCGTCTCAGACAACTCTTTTGGTTTAGACAGCGGTGCAAACGTGCTTTACAAAGGTATTGTGGTTGGCTCGATTATAAAAGTCGGCTTGCTGGATGAAGCAAAAGCACTGGCCGCGAAGCATGAAGTATTCATGGATGTCCTAATCGACAATGAATACAAACATCTGATCAAATCGAATAACCGCTTTTATGTCACTGGGAGTGCTTCTGCAGAGCTGACTGAATCTGGACTTAGCGTTACCGTTCCGCCTGCTAAACAGCTTCTGACGGGTTCAATTAGCTTTGTGAGTCAAGGGCAAGAAAAGGTCCAAAAAGAGTACCAACTGTTCCAAAGTGCCTCTTTGGCGGCTCTTGCGCAATACAACCAAACAGGGTCAAAAACGCTGACTCTCTTTGCATCTGAGTTGCCACCGATTTCTAAAGGTAGCCCTCTGCTCTACCGTAACTTACCTGTGGGTAGTATTTCCGATTTCAATTTGGTCGACGGTGGTGTCATTGTAAAAGCGACAATTGAAAATCGTTATGCGCACCTTTTGACGGATCAAACCGTATTCTGGAACCGCTCAGGTGTTGAAATTGACGCCTCCCTCGCGGGCATTAGTGTGAAGGCGCACCCTCTTAAAACTCTCATTAAAGGTGGTATCGCGTTTGATTCCATTCCGGGAATTGAGAATAAAATTGGCCAGCGTTGGAAGCTTTACAATGACCAAAACCAAGCGCGTAAGTTTGGCCGTGTGATTTCCCTTGAAACCGATGGCAGCCAAGAAGTAGCGAAAGGAACGCCTATCAAATACCAAGGCGTTAAGGTCGGTGAAGTTACCTTGGTTGTTCCAAACTTCCATCGAGAAATGGTTGAGGTTACGGCTCGTATCCTTCCTGAATACGTCGACAACATTGCCGTTACCGGGTCACACTTCTGGTTAACAGAACCGGAAATTGGCTTAGGTGGTGTAAAGAATTTGGGCGCTTTGGTGTCGAAATCTATCAGTGTCGAGCCGGGTAATGGCGCAGCGAAATTCAAATTTGAATTAGCGAAAAGCCAGCAAGCTGAACAAGGTATTTCTTTCACACTACAGAGTGAACAGCGTGGTTCGGTTCAAGTTGGTACCCCTATCCTATATCGTCAAATGGAAGTCGGTACTGTGACGGATGTGAGTTTGGGTGAATTTGCGGATCGAGTGGTAACGAAAATCGAGATTCAACCAGAGTATGCCTACTTAGTTCGTCAAAACAGTGTGTTCTGGAATGTCTCTGGCGTCGATGTTTCCATCGGACTTGGTGGCGCAAACATAAAGGCAGGAACTTTTGACAGCCTAGTGCGTGGCGGTATCGCGTTCTCTACTCCTGAGCAATCGAAAATCCCGCCAGCGGCGAAACGCGGTCAATCTTTCTACTTATACCCGCAAGCGGAAGAAAGCTGGACACAGTGGCGCACAGCAATACCAAAACCATAATGCGATAGATTTACCATAACGACTTAAAGAGCAGCAATCGCTGCTCTTTTTTATTGCTCAAACCTTTGTGACTATTCGTTTCTGGTTCGCTTTCGTATATCATTTGCGGCAAATTCTGCAATCGAGATTTCACTTTGCATTCTAACGTTTACATCCCAGAAGCTTTTTTGGAAAAAATCCAAACTATCCTCCCTGCTCACCTCAACATGGAAGACTTTATCGCGTCGTGCCAAAAGCCACTGCGAAAAAGTATTCGTGTAAACACGCTTAAGATCAGCGTTGAAGCGTTTTTAGAGCGCGCAGAAGCAAAAGGCTGGAAGCTTTCTCCTGTACCTTGGTGTGAAACGGGCTTTTGGATTGATGCGGATGAATCGGTTGTACCACTTGGTAACACCGCTGAACACATGTCAGGGCTTTTCTACATTCAAGAAGCCAGCTCGATGATGCCTGTCTCTGCCCTATTTATGAATAATGAATCGTACGACGCGGTTCTCGACACTGCGGCTGCACCAGGCTCAAAAACAACACAAATTGCTGCGTTGATGAATAACGAAGGCGTTTTGGTTGCAAATGAATACGCGGCAAGCCGAGTAAAAGTACTTCATGCAAACATTGAGCGCTGTGGCGTGCGTAACGCTGCACTAAGCAACTTCGACGGTCGTGTGTTTGGTGGCTGGCTCCCAGAGCAATTTGACGCCGTTCTACTCGATGCGCCGTGTTCTGGTGAAGGTACGGTTCGTAAAGATGAAGATGCAATGAAGAACTGGACGCAAGCGTCAGTCATTGAAATTGCCGATACGCAGAAAGATCTTATTGAAAGTGCGTTCCATGCCCTAAAACCAGGTGGCGTGATGGTTTACTCAACCTGTACGTTAAGCACTGAAGAGAACCAGCAAGTTTGTCATCATCTAAAAGAAACATTTGGTGACGCTGTTGAATTCGAAAGCTTGAAAGATCTGTTTGAAAATGCAGAAGCTGCGCTGACCGAAGAAGGGTTCTTGCACATCTTCCCTCAAGTTTATGACTGTGAAGGCTTCTTCGTCGCTCGAATTCGTAAGCTTGCAGCAGTAGAAGCGCCAAAAGTGAAGAAGCGCATGGGTAAATTCCCATTTGCAAAAGCATCAAACAAAGAATCTGCAGAGATCGCTAAGCAACTACAAAACGCAATGGACATCAAACTGCCTGAAGACAGCACGGTTTGGATTCGTGAAAAAGATGTGTGGCTTTTCCCAGACGCACTAGAACCGATGATTGGCGAACTGCGTTTCTCTCGCATGGGCATCAAGATTGCTGAAGCGCATAAAAACGGTTACCGCTGGCAGCACCAAGTTGCGACAACTCTGGCTACAGGTAATGAGAGTAATGCGATTGAACTAACCATCGAAGAATCGCGTGAATGGTATATGGGTCGTGATGTTCGTCCTCAAAACATTCCAGCTGGGATGAAGACGGGTAAAGGCGAAGTTCTTGTAAAGTACGAAGGTGCCATTATTGGCCTTGGGAAATGGGTAAGCAACCGCATCAAAAACGGTCTTCCACGCGAATTAGTGCGAGATAAGAACTTATTTTAGTAGCAAAGTGAAATGCTATAAATAAATGAAAAGCCATCGTATTTACGATGGCTTTTTGGTTCTAAAGCATGATTGGAACTGGGTTCACTAGCGATCCGAGTGCGCTGTACTAAACTGAAGTTATCAAAGCATCGCTTTGAAACGGCATTTCTCTCTATGTTTAACCGACAATATGTGTTGGTCAAAAAGTTTAGCGCAGGCTCTATAAAGGAGCCGTTTCCCCTAGGCCCAAAATAAGGACGAGTTTGGGCCATTTTTTTGGCTGGTACTTTTCAATTCGCGTTCAAATCTTTTCGACTAAGACGCGATCCACCAGCCAAATTGCATCTTTAGTCTTTATTCAGCGAGACGAATTCCGTCTTTCTCAATAACGATTTTGCCTGCTTTGTATAGACCACCGATGGTCTTTTTGAACGTGCCTTTACTCGTGCGAAATGCGTCAAAAATCGCTTCTGGAGAAGATTTATCGTTAAGAGGCAAGAACCCGCCCTTCTTCTCTAGTAACTCAACGATCTTGCTAGATAGGTCGTCCATCTTAGCGACACCAACTTTTTGTAGCGCTAAGTCAATCTTACCGTCTTCTCGAATTTGCTTAATGTAACCTTTTAGCTTTTTACCGATAAACAGCTTTCCGAATACGTCAGATGGGAAGATCATGCCCCAGTGCTCACCGTTCACAATCGCCTTGTAACCAAGTTGGCTGCGCTCTGCGATGATGAGGCTAACTTCTTCGTTCACTTCATAGTTTGCTGGCGTTTTATCCAGCCACTTGTTGAACTTGGTTGTACCTACGATACGACCAGATGCTTTATCTGTGTATACGTAAACCAGAATGTTTTGACCAGCAGTAAAGCGAGCACGTTGCTCACTAAACGGGATAAGAAGATCTTTTTCTTTAATACCCCAATTGACGAATGCACCAGTGCTGCTCACACCTTCAACTTGCATTAGGCCCCACTCGCCAACTTGAGCGATGGGTTTATCAATGGTCGCAGCTAGCTGACTTTCTGAATCAAAGTAAAGAAATACGTCAATATGATCGCCTACGTTTGTACCCTCTGGTACATATTTATTAGGCAGCATGACAGAGCCGTAATCATCACCATCCAAAAATACGCCAAAATCAGCCGTTTTAGTGACTTCTAAGCTGTTAATTTGACCAATTTTAATCATTGAGTTTGTCTCTTTTTAAATTTACTGGGAATTATACCCAAACTAACAAGAAAATCAGAGAGAAAACCAAACCTCTCTGTTATGCTGTGTTCGTTCAACAATTTATCCTAGCCCGCCCTTAAGTTATTTCAATGAACGGACGCTTTTGGATATAGGATGCTTTAGCAAAATCAGGAGCTTTCCTTGGTCACTGTCGACAAACAAGACTCGGTAACTTTAAAAATTAGCCATGCGTTGGCAAAGAGTAAAACGCTCGACCTTGATATCTATGTTTTCGTACCCGGAGAGTTGGGTTTAAATTCCGACATCATCAGCGAATCCGAGTTCTACTACACTTCAATCACGCAAAAACGTTCTTACTACAGTACAGAGGTGCTTTTGCCTTTGGTGCACAGCCGTCTTGCTAAACGTGGCCGTCTGTCCAATCGCCAGTACCGCGTCAGTTTGAGTTTGTTCGCGTATCAATACGTTATTGCGCTTGATAAAGCCGTCGCTGCGTTAAATAAACATGATAGTGACAGCGTAACAGCAGAAGAAGTGGATGAGGTTATTGAATTGACGCTCGACATCCTGAAGCGTCTGCGTCGTTCGATCCCTTACGAAGAAAACCTCAAGCGTTACTACGTTAACATTGATAATTACTTGTCTTGGTACACCGAGCAAAAGTTCCTATCCCTTGTCGCCCACCTTCCTCGTGAAGGCGATTACAGTACGATCAAAGAACGCTTGATTACTCTGTGTGAAAAAGAGCAAGCGCATCGTAAGTTGAATAACTACAACTCAGCGAGCGTCGTTGAGGATGTGACACGTCTGTCGAACAAAATGCGCTTATTGAGACGTTTGATTGAGCACCCAATTGTTTTGCGTGAAAAAACGATGTCGATGGGTAACAACATCAAACGTGCAATCAAAGGTATCGCGACGGGTCTTGTGATGGTCGTTGTGACAAGTACCGTTATCCTTGCGCGAGATTACCTAGGTGAGATTTCAGCGTCTTTTATTATTGCGATGTCGTTTATCTATGCGCTACGTGAAATCTTTAAAGACGACTTGCGTGACGCAATGTGGCGTTGGATTCGTAAAGGTAAGCCAAAGTGGCGTAAGAAGTACATGGACCCGACGACAAAGAAAGTCGTTGGCCGTAAGCTGGAATGGCTAGACTATCGTTCGCTTTCAAGTTTGCCGGATCGTATTCAAAACATTCGTAAGAAGCGTGTGGTTCAGCGTGAAGAACAAATTCTGCATTACCATGCTAAGACTGAGATGGCGACGTCGTTGTTTTTGAGTGGTTACGAGCAAACGCGCGAAACGTTGAATATTAGTTTGCGCCCTATTATTCGTTTAATGGATAAGAGCTCGAACCGAGTCTATCGTTTGAATGATGGGCAAGTAAGTAAAGAGTCGGTAGAGAAACGTCATCTTCTCAATGTGATTGTCAAAGAAGACAACCACACTGATGAGCCTGTTTATTACCGTTGGAAGGTCGTGCTTAACCGTTCAAAGATCGTCTCTCTTGAGAAAATCGAACTGGTTTAAGCCCACAATATGAATTCTGAAATTAAGCAGCTTGTTTTTTAGCTGCTTTTTTAATGGAAAGCGTAAGAGAAAACTCGGCCATAGGTTCATTACCATTAATGCTCGGACACAAGGCGGTGATCTTCACATCTCGATTGATGCGTTCACCAGTTTCTAATGTCATTCGCAACATTTCATCAATCAATGGACCATCGTGACACACAAAATGCACGTCGCCTTCAGGACGTTTCAGAAACTCTGCTGTCACGCCTTTAAAAGCAAGAGAGATACGCTCTCCCTTCTCTTCTGCTTTACTCATAGCAAGAAAGCCACCAGCGACATCTGCTCCAACCGCAAGCGCACCAAAATACATACTATTGAGATGGTTCTTCGTTCTTCGCTTTAATGGGATTTTAACTTCAACGTGTTTATCATCGATGGCAAGGATCTTTGGTCTACACAACCAGATAAGTGGAACTTTAGAAAAGCCAAAAAGGTTTAAGTAAAGATTTGCACGGCGCACAGCAGATAACATCTTGGTCTCCTTACCAGACTAGTCTGACCAGTTAATCAATGAAGCATCAAAATGTCAAAGAATTGTTAATAACAAATCGATCTAGCTACGAAATTTCGCAAACGGTTTCTTTCTATCGAGTTCTAAAGTTCGATATGAAACACCCAGAGTACCTAGCCTCCAAGCTTCTTTTTGCAAAAATACGTGTTATCGAATAGAAAAAGTAGTTATAAATTCAAACGACTATGTATTGATCTCCTTAGCAGTTTTTGTCATTTATACATAACTATCATTAATGAATAGCCACAACATTACATACATTTCGGTATTTAACAGATAAGAATCCCGTGAAACGGTTTATTCCTAACTATAATTCCGTTATCTTTACCGCTTCGCAATAGAGAATAAAGCTATAACATGCCTATAAAAACAGATGAATTGAGAACCCAACCTTTGGGTCCAATGCCGACACCCGCAGAGCTAGGCAGCGTACATCCAATCACTGATGATGTAGCTGATCGCATCGCTCAATCTCGTCGTCAAATTGAAAAGATTTTAACTGGTGAGGATGACCGTATCCTTGCTATCGTTGGTCCGTGTTCTGTGCACGACACTGAAGCGGCAATCGACTACGCAACTCGCCTTGCGAATATCCAAGATAAGTACAAAGACGAGCTATTTATCGTAATGCGTACTTACTTTGAAAAACCTCGTACTGTTGTTGGTTGGAAAGGTCTTATCACTGACCCTAACCTAGATGGCTCATACGCACTTGAAGCGGGTCTTCATAAAGCACGTAAACTGCTACTGGATATCAACAAGCTTGGTCTTGCTACAGCTACTGAGTTTCTTGATATGATCACAGGTCAGTACATTGCAGATCTGATTACGTGGGGGGCAATTGGCGCTCGTACGACTGAGTCTCAAATCCACCGTGAGATGGCCTCTGCTTTATCTTGTCCAGTAGGCTTCAAGAACGGTACTAACGGCAACGTAAAAATCGCAATTGATGCGATTCGTGCGTCTAAAGCATCACACTACTTCTACTCTCCAGATAAGAATGGACGTATGACGGTATACCGCACTAGTGGGAACCCTTATGGTCACATCATTCTTCGTGGTGGTGAGAAAGGTCCTAACTTTGATGAAGCGTCTGTAAAACAAGCGTGTGATGCACTTGCTGAATTCGACTTACCACAACGTTTGATTGTAGACTTCAGTCATGCGAACTGTCAGAAGCAACACCGTAAACAAATTGATGTTGCACAAGACATTTGTGAACAAATTAAATCAGGCAGCACTCGCATTGCGGGTATCATGGCAGAGAGCTTCATTATTGAAGGCAATCAGCCAATGACTGATATTAACAACCTAACTTACGGTCAGTCGATTACTGACCCATGTCTAGGTTGGGATGATACTGAAACGATGCTAGACATGCTGGCAGCCGCAGTAAAATCCAGTAAGTAATTTCCCTATAACAAGATAATCAAGGAATCTTCATGCCATCGTTTGATATTGTTTCAGAAATCGATACCGTTGAACTACGTAACGCGGTTGATAACGCTAACCGTGAACTGTCTACTCGTTTCGATTTCCGCAATGTGAATGCGAGCTTTGAGCTAGTAGAAGAAAATGTAAAAGTGTCAGCAGAAGGCGAGTTCCAGCTTAAGCAAATGCGTGACATCCTACGTAGCCACTTGGCAAAGCGTAACATTGATGCGAACGCTATGGATGCAAAAAATCCAGAAGCGACGGGTAAGAACTGGCACCAAAACGTTGCTTTCCGCCAAGGTATTGATACGCCAACAGCGAAAAAGCTAGTTAAACTAATCAAAGACGCGAAGCTTAAAGTTCAAACATCTATCCAAGGCGACAAACTGCGCGTAACGGGTAAGAAACGTGACGACTTGCAAGCGACGATTGCAACGATCCGTGAAGCAGAGATGGGCATCCCATTTCAGTACAACAACTTCCGTGATTAATTGCGCTCTCCTACTCTCTTAATACAGAGAACGGGAACAGTGGAATAAAAAACGCCGGCGAAATGTTCGTCGGCGTTTTTGTATGTCTGTTTTGAACCTCTACCTATTACAAGAAGCTCTGAACGTGCGCTTCTTATTAGATTACAAGGTCCTGTCCTTGCAGGAGAGAAAACTCATTTGTTCCTTGAGGGATGAATACACAAACTCGAAGTTTTTCTTCTTTGGCCTTTCTAAGCATGTCAGAAAGCTCAGTCGCACTAGAAAATGCCTCACGTTCCGCATCTCTTCTTACCAGTTCCATTACATCTGCTTCGCATTTGGTTGAGTAAAGAGCCAACTCTGCTTGCTGCATGTATCGTACAGCCTTGATCGGCAGCATCTCTACATCTTTATCCACTTGAATCCAAGTGCAGCTCCCCGTTTCATCCAGAGGTTTTGCCATGGTTTCTTGATAAATGGTTTCAAGCTCACGATTATCTCGAGCGTTTTCTACTTCAGGATGAGAGAAATAGCTCTCCCAAAACTTACGACGTAAATCGACGCTTGGCAGCGCTTCTTTAATCGAGTTACGTTTTGAATTAGCAAACTCCGCCATCAATCCCATGTTTTGTGGCAGAATCGCTTCTAACTTTTCTCGAATGTTACGGATCAATACAGGAGATGCGCCGCCACTCGAGATAGCGATTTGAATGCGTCCGCGATTAATCATTGAAGGCGTAATGAAATCACAGTAAGGCTTATCGTCTACAACGTTGATTAAAATGCCCAACTCTTTGGCATCTTTATAGACCTGATGATTCAGTTCTGGGTTATCTGTGGTTGCCCACACTTGAATGAAAGACTTTGTGACAAGGTCACTTGAATAAAAACGTTGAATCCAATGTACTTGCTGCTCTTGAGCAAGTTTATCAAGAAAGTCGACAAGACTTGGGGACACAATGGTGATGTCAGCACCAGCTTTAAGTAGCGCCTCAACTTTGCGGCTCGCCACTTCACCGCCACCGACAACCAGTACGGGTTTATTCACTAAATCTAAGAACAGAGGAAAATATCGCATTTCAATCCATGATTACTTCAAATAACTATCGAAATTCATGCTACCAAAAATGGGGCAATCACTTCACCTTGTTTCGACTTCACAAATAATATTTGTTCAAATTTTCGGCTGACATAGCCGCCCTACACTAATGATACTTTTAATAACAAATTTTTATCCTTCTATTTTATTCCTTCTTTTACCGATTGTTCTGATGCACCAATTCAACAATCAGTTGCACTATTTACAAACAATTAACATTTCGTCATTCTAAATCGCAAGGCGCTTTGTGACTTCTCTCCAAAACTCTTTTTAAATTATATGTTTGAGAATTAGCAAATCCTTTCCTACGCTTATAACTGATTGATTTGACGATGGCCGTTTCTTCTAAAATCAGTCATGTAGGACGAAAACACAAACGAATTGGACACGTTGTATCAGGTCGCTCCTGATTAAACATGGATCATACAGGAAGGATACAAATGGCGAATAAACTCACAGTTCTTGCTTCCGTCGTAGCGGCTTCTACTGCCATGATGGCTACTTCAGCTCAAGCAGCAGACACTACTCTGGACAAAGTCACAAAACAAGGCTTTATTACTTGTGGCGTTAGTACCGGTCTACCTGGTTTCTCAAACCCTAACTCAAAAGGTGAATGGGAAGGTATCGACGTAGAATATTGCCAAGCACTGGCTGCAGCCGTTCTTGGGGATAAAACGAAAGTTAAGTATGTACCCCTAACTGCGAAAGAACGATTCACAGCACTACAATCGGGTGAAATCGATGTGCTTTCACGTAACACCACCTGGACACTACACCGTGATACGGCTCTTGGTCTGAACTTTGTCGGCGTGAACTACTACGACGGTCAAGGTTTCATGGTTAAGAAAGACCTTGGCGTTTCAAGTGCAAAAGAGCTTGATGGCGCATCAGTATGTGTTCAATCAGGTACAACAACCGAGCTAAACCTTGCAGACTACTTCCGTAACCAAGGCATGGCATACAAACCAGTGGTATTTGATACTGCCGCGCAAACTTCTAAAGGTTTTGATGCTGGCCGCTGTGACGTACTAACGACTGACCAATCTGGTCTTTACGCGCTACGTCTGAACTTGAAAGACCCTTCTTCTGCTACCGTTCTTCCTGAAATCATCTCTAAAGAGCCACTAGGTCCTGTTGTGCGTCAAGGTGACGATCAATGGTTCAATATCGCGAAGTGGACTCTATTTGCGATGGTGAACGCAGAAGAGTACGGCATTACCTCTAAGAACGCAGACGAGATGTTGAAATCGAAAGATCCAAACATCAAGCGCATTCTTGGTGTGGACGGCCCTAAAGGTAAAGGTTTAGGTATCCGTGACGATTGGGGCTACCAAGTTATCAAGCAAGTCGGTAACTACGGTGAGAGCTTCGAGCGTACGGTTGGTACAGGTTCGCCTCTGAAAATTTCTCGTGGTGTGAACGCACTGTGGAATGCGGGCGGCTTCATGTACGCGCCACCAATCCGCTAATACAACGATTATCACAGGGCGGTTTATGCCGCCCTTTTTCGTGAGTGAATCTATAAATAAGGGTTTGAGGTTATCGCTGTATGAAACCGACGAATGATGCATCGCCAAGTACGATGTCCAAACCAAGCGGAAGTAAGAGCCTGATTTACAATCCAGCCTTTCGCTCCGCTCTTTTCCAGATCATTGCCGTAGCCGCACTGGTATTTTTCTTTTACACAATTATCAACAACGCACTGACCAACCTTGATGCTCGTGGTATCGCAACAGGTTTTGGTTTCCTTAATCAAGAAGCAGGCTTTGGGATCGGCCTGACTCTTATCGAATACGACGAAACGTTCTCTTATGGACGCACCTTTGTCGTTGGCCTTCTTAATACCGCACTGGTTTCTGTGCTTGGTATTATCCTCGCAACCGTTATTGGTTTTGTTATGGGTATCGCGCGTCTCTCCTCCAACTGGCTGGTGAGTCGATTAGCTGCGGTATACATTGAAACGTTCCGAAATATCCCACTACTTCTACAAATCTTTTTCTGGTATTTCGCCGTTCTTCAAGCACTCCCATCACCAAGACAGAGTATGAGCCTTGGTGAAGCGATCTTCTTGAATGTACGAGGGTTGTATTTCCCAGCGCCTGTGATGGAAGCAGGAAGCGGGTTGGTTATTGCTGCACTTATCTTTGGCGTCATTGCGACGGTTTTGATTAATGTGTGGGCGAACAATAAACAGCGTTTAACAGGCCAGCAAACACCAATGGGCCGAATTGCGCTTGGATTAGTTGTTGGGCTTCCTTTGATTGTTTACTTCATCGCAGGTATGCCGATCTCTTTGCAGTATCCAGAGTTAAAAGGTTTTAACTTCCGAGGTGGCATCAGCATCATTCCTGAGCTGGCTGCGCTTCTGTTGGCATTGAGCGTCTATACCGCGTCGTTCATTGCTGAGATTGTTCGCTCTGGTATTAACGCTGTGAGTCATGGTCAAACTGAAGCAGCAATGTCGCTTGGTTTACCACGCACAAAAACGCTTAAGCTGGTCGTGATTCCTCAGGCATTGCGTATCATCATCCCTCCTCTTACGAGCCAATACTTGAACCTCACCAAGAACTCTTCGCTGGCAATGGCGATTGGTTACCCAGATTTGGTTTCTGTATTCGCTGGTACCACGTTGAACCAGACCGGACAGGCAATAGAAATTATTGCGATGACCATGGGCGTTTACTTGACGTTAAGTTTGATTACATCTGCGTTGATGAACTTGTACAACCGTAAAGTGGCACTGGTGGAGAGATAATATGAGCACACATCAATTTCAGCCAGATCTCCCACCGCCAGCAAATACGGTTGGTGTCGTAGGTTGGCTACGCAAAAATCTATTCAATGGACCAATCAACTCGATTGTGACGCTGATTCTGGCTTACATCGTATTCTCAGCACTCTGGAATATCGTTGATTGGGCGTTCATTAATGCTGATTGGGTCGGAACAACAAGAGATGATTGTACACGCGAAGGCGCATGTTGGGTTTTTATTAGCGTGCGTTGGGAACAGTTCATGTATGGATTCTATCCAGAAGCTGAACTCTGGCGCCCTCGCCTGTTCTACATCACATTGGCGATCTTTACTGTACTACTTGCTTACGAGAAAACACCAAAACGCATTTGGATTTGGTTGTTCTTCGTAAACATTTACCCATTCATTATTGCCGCACTTCTTTATGGTGGCGTATTTGGTCTCGAAGTAGTGGAGACGCACAAATGGGGTGGTCTACTAGTTACGCTGATCATCGCACTCGTCGGTATCGTTGTTTCTCTGCCAATTGGTGTGGCGTTAGCACTTGGTCGACGTTCAGATATGCCGATCATCCGCAGTATTTGTACCGTTTACATTGAAGTTTGGCGTGGTGTTCCGCTTATTACCGTTCTGTTTATGGCCTCGGTAATGCTGCCTCTGTTCTTGGCTCAAGGCTCAGAAACTGACAAGCTCATCCGTGCACTTATCGGCGTGGTCATGTTCAGTGCGGCATATATGGCAGAGGTGGTACGTGGTGGTTTGCAGGCGATTCCGAAAGGCCAGTATGAAGCAGCAGATGCTCTTGGCCTCACCTACTGGAAAAAGATGGGACTGATCATTTTGCCTCAGGCACTCAAGATTACTATCCCTTCTATCGTGAACACGTTTATCGGCCTATTTAAAGACACCAGTCTTGTGCTTATTATTGGTATGTTTGACGTGCTGGGCATAGGACAAGCTGCGAACACCGACCCTGAGTGGTTAGGCTTCGCAACCGAAAGTTATGTATTTGTCGCGTTAGTGTTTTGGGTATTCTGTTTTGGCATGTCGCGTTACTCGATATGGCTTGAAAACAAATTGCATACCGGTCACAAACGATAACTCACTAAGATCAAGGACGTATTATGACGCAACAACAAGATTATATGATCCAGTTGAAGGACATGAATAAGTGGTATGGTGAGTTTCACGTACTAAAGAACATCAACCTAGACGTAAAGAAAGGCGAAAAAATCGTTATCTGTGGACCATCGGGCTCAGGTAAATCGACCATGATTCGTTGTATCAACCGTCTCGAAGAGCATCAAGCCGGCAGCATTTATGTATCGGGCACTGAACTTACAGAAGACCTGAAAAACATTGAAGCGGTTCGTCGTGAAGTGGGCATGTGTTTTCAGCACTTTAACCTCTTCCCTCATCTAACGGTTTTGGAGAATTGTACGCTTGCCCCTATCTGGGTGAAGAAAATGCCAAAAGAAGAAGCCGAAGCCATCGCAATGCAGTATTTAGAGCGTGTTAAGATCCCCGATCAAGCCGACAAGTATCCAGGCCAGCTCTCCGGTGGCCAGCAACAACGTGTGGCAATCGCCCGCTCTCTTTGTATGAGCCCTAAAGTGATGCTGTTTGATGAGCCGACATCGGCACTCGACCCTGAGATGGTGCGAGAGGTGCTTGATGTAATGGTTGAACTGGCGGAAGAAGGCATGACCATGTTGTGTGTAACGCACGAAATGGGTTTTGCTAAAGAAGTGGCTGACCGAGTTATCTTTATGGATGCGGGTGAAATCATCGAAGAGAACAACCCTGTCGACTTCTTCGAGAATCCGCAATCGGATCGAACCCAGAACTTCTTGGCTCAGATCCTTCACCATTAAGACGGGTTGGGTACATAGCTAAAATTGTAAAGCGCTGACATCAAAATCAGCGCTTTTTCTTTGTTTAAACGGTTGCTACTCACTCATGTTACGAAAATCCAGTTGATTCAAGATGTTGTAAATTCGCGCAATCTTGCAACCTACTTCGTGAGCTGCGCTTCAGAGCTTTGAATAGTAAGCCTTTCTTCGCTATGCAAGGCGGTAATATTGTGTTACAAGTTGCCACATACATAACACATTATTTCTATTATTATTTTGTTCTAGATATACATGTGGCGGGCTTGATTTTTTGAACTATCGGGCCCATATATGTCTATATATTAAAGATAAGACAGTCCCTTATAGAGGAAGATTATGAACAGTCCTATGTTTTCTCGCACTACTACTCAAGAGAGTGCTCTACAAACCAACAAAGTACTGCGTAATACATATGCACTACTTTCTATGACTCTACTATGGTCAGCTCTTGTGGCTGGCGTGTCTATGGCATTTAATCTACCGCGTCCAGGTATCATCCTGATGTTGGTTGGTTTCTACGGTCTATTATTCCTGACTGAGAAAAACCGCAACAACAGCATGGGCCTAGTGTTTACATTCCTATTCACAGGCTTCTTGGGTTACACCATTGGTCCAATTCTAAACATGTACATCGGCGCTGGTATGGGCGACGTTGTTCTAACAGCACTAGGCGGTACCGCTCTGTCATTCATGGCAGCTTCTGCTTACGCTCTAACAACTAAGCGCGACCTATCTATGATGGGCGGCCTTATGTTGTCACTATTTGTCGTTCTAGTTGTAGGTATGATTGCGAGCATCTTCATCCAATCAACTATTCTGCATCTAGCACTTAGCAGCTTGTTCATTGTGTTCTCTACCATGGCAATTCTGATGACTACTCAAGGCATCATCCGTGGCGGCGAAACAAACTACATCTCTGCAACGATTACGCTATACGTTTCAATCTACAACATCTTCATCAGCCTACTAAGCATCCTAGGCATCATGAACGACGACTAATTCGTTAGATTGATTAAAACTCAAAAGCCCGAAGTTCTACTTCGGGCTTTTTCTTTGCAAGTAATTCAGTTTGTTATGCTTGGTCTACCGTCAACTCGATAACTTCGTCAGCCTCTGGATTTTCTCTAAACCGTCTCACTTGTATGGTTTCCTCTCCCAACATGATTTTCTTGGCAATTCGATGCATGCCATCAAAGACTCGATAATCACTGGTTAGTATTACTGGATACGACAAATCGGCATTGTTGATGCGTTGGCAATGTTTCGCTATTTCACGACAGGTTGGCAGCGGCCCCTCTTCACTAAACCAAGTCACCTCATTCGGACCTTTGATGTCATCAATTGCAATTTCTTCTACGGGTAAAGATTCTGCGAGCTTCCAAATACGCTCGATAGACCAAGTGGATTTGACGTTATCGTTAATCTCAATATAACGTTGTTTCGACACGACTAACTCCTTGTCATGATTTGAGTTCTAACCTGAACGCAGGTCACTTATTAAACCAAGAGAGTATCGCCCCATGAGAACAAACACAACGTCGTAAGTGAGTCATTGTTCTTCAACGCCTCACTTAAGCATATGAAGCCATTAAAAAATGAATAACTTTGGGTAAAAATGCAAATACGCAGATACTCACCCCGAGAATTTTCTAACAAGATGAATAAATTTACATTCTTGTGAATAATCAGCGCAATTAACCTCTTCTACCGTGACTTTCTTTATCTGGTATTAATTGTGTAAATTTACTTCGCTCAGAAGCCTTCAAAGATTCTTTTGTTGAGTCTAAGCTTCGCTCTACGCTACCCTATACGTATCAATGGTTACTTAGCGGAAACAAAGCTATGTTCGTTTACAACGGCAAAGAAATTGAAACCGACGCTCAAGGCTACCTACTTGACCACACTCAGTGGGAAGAAGGCATGATTGAGC
Organism: Vibrio sp. M260121; assembly: GCF_036533715.1. Taxonomy (NCBI): domain Bacteria; kingdom Pseudomonadati; phylum Pseudomonadota; class Gammaproteobacteria; order Vibrionales; family Vibrionaceae; genus Vibrio; species Vibrio sp. M260121. The sequence continues at coordinate 102,348 of NZ_JATABF010000013.1, forward strand.
TTCTAGCAAAAGATGAAGAGATCGAGCTTACCGATGCGCACTTAGAAGTGGTTCACTTCGTACGTGATTTTTATGAGGAGTTCAACACCTCACCTGCGGTAAGAATGCTTGTGAAAGCGATGGAAAAGGCGCACGGCCCTGAGAAAGGTAACAGCAAGTACCTGTTCAAGCTATTTAAGAAAGGCCCAGCGAAACAGGCAACCAAATTGGCAGGCCTTCCTAAACCAGCGAAATGTTTGTAAGGCTCTGGTTTAAAAATACCACTTACAAAATGACAGCTTATAAAGCTATAAGATCTTAAATCCGCGGAAAGGTTTGTAAGACACACTTTCCTGAGTGACACTGTCCACACTCGCTGTCCGCGGTCCTTCTTCTAACCACTTCGAAAACGCTGCAATTTGCTCTTCAGTGCCACAGGCAATCACTTCAACATCTCCGTTGTTTAAGTTCTTCGCGTACCCCGTTAAACCTAGCTTCAATCCTTGATGCGATGTGTGGTATCGAAATCCTACCCCTTGTACGTGACCTACTATCAGAAACTTCTCACACTTTAGTACCATCCGTATACCGCTCCCTATATTTGAGTGATATATTAATTGCGTCTATTTACCCCACTAAGGATAGTGGGTTTTTATATGGTTATAATAATTATGAAAGAAATTCCCTTCCGTTGGATTGATAAGTATCTCATCCATTTAAAAATTCAAGAAAAGTTCTATTTACTCTTCTTCCTTCCTCTTCTTGCATTAGTCATTCTCACTTTAGTCCTGAATAGTGCCGCTGACGCCATGATTTCAGGTCTGTATCAGGAAGAGTTGATGTTAATGAAGGGGCTTATTGAGGCTGGCAACCTTTCGCAATCTCAAGTTGCAAACCTTATTGCTGGCTCGGAGACAATTACCCTTGGTACTGGCCCAGACTCTGTTTCTGTATTGAATGGCGCATTTAGCCTAGTTGCAAACTATGAACAGTCTCTATGGACCGCACTTTCTACAGCGCAAGTCAGTATTATTCTTGTGACTCTGTTCATTATCGCGATTGGCGTTTACTACATCATGACTTTCATCGGTGGTGCGATGTTTACGATGAACAAAGCTCTCAACACGCTGGCTGATGGTGATCTAACAGCGCGTATGAATTTCTTCCGTGTTCGTGATGAGTTCAGCGAAATCGCGATTACTATCGACAAAGTAGCGGATCGAGAACAAAAGATGGTTCAGTCGATTCAAGAATCCGTAGCACTGATGCAGCAAATCAGCTCTGACCTTAACCTTTCGATTCACAACAGCTCTGAGATCTCAAATACTCAACAAGAGCACCTTAACTCACTGGCAAGTGCAACAGAACAGATGGCTTCCACGATTCGTGAAGTGGCAACGCTGGCTCATGACTCAAGCACACAAACTGATGATGCTCGCAGCGTCGCGCAATCAGGTCAGGTGAAAGTGGAAAATACCCTTCACTCTATCTCGAACCTTTCTACTGAGATCCAATCAGCATCTCAAGCGGTTGAAGAGTTAGATGCAAACGCAGCGCAGATTGATGAAGTGGTCACAACCATCAACGGTATCTCTGAGCAAACTAACCTACTTGCCTTGAACGCTGCGATTGAAGCGGCTCGTGCAGGTGAACAAGGCCGTGGCTTTGCGGTTGTTGCTGATGAAGTTCGTGCTCTTGCAGGCCGCACTCAACAAGCGACAGTAGAGATTCAAGCAATGATTGAAGCGCTACAACGTAACAGCCAATCGCTGACTAAACTGATGGAAGTCACGGTTCATAATGCGAACGAAGGCCAAACTCTGATGGCCGAAGTGAATCACGAGATCGGCTCACTAGCAGACAAGAACCAAACTATCTCAGACAGCAGCATTCAAATTGCGACAGCAGCTGAAGAGCAAGGCGTGGTGGCAGACAATATTGCATCAAGCGTTGAAGAGATCCGCATACAAGCAAACAATGTATGTACGATGATCAGCACAACGTCGCAAAACGTCGAGCAGCTTCGAGCTCAAAGTGACACCATGGAGTCACTGCTGACTGGCTTAAAAGCGTAATCGCTAAAACGAATAACTAGGGTCACTTCGGTGGCCCTTTTTTGTACCTAGATCCCCATCCGTTACTCCATTCATCAGTTTATAATTAAAGCCTCTACAAATGATTGGATTGTCGATGGATATTGCTTTTGCGGGCAACATCCCGGACAATACGCCCCTTTCAAAATTCAACAAGAGCTAAAGAAATGACAGCTGCTATCTATTTGGTTAAAGGTCGTGAGAAATCGGTTAAGCGTAAGCACCCTTGGATCTTCTCTCGAGGCATCAGTAAAGTTGAGGGCGAACCTGCTCTTGGCGAAACCGTTGATGTATTCACTCACGACGGAAAATGGCTAGCTAAAGCGGCATATTCTCCAGCTTCTCAAATTCGTGCTCGTATTTGGAGTTTTGAAAAAGAAGAAATCAACAAAGCCTTCTTCGTTAAGCGTTTCAACAACGCTCAGCTTCTTCGTGAAGACATCATCGAGCGCGATGGCCTAACTGGCTACCGTCTTATCGCAGCTGAGTCTGATGGTATGCCTGGCGTTACCATCGACCGTTACCAAAACTTCTTTGTGTGCCAGCTTCTAAGTGCGGGCGCAGAATACAACAAGCAAGCGATTGTTGATGCTTTGGTTGAGTGTTTCCCAGACTGCAACGTTTACGAGCGTTCAGACGTCGTGGTACGTAAGAAAGAAGGTTTGAAAGAAACCACTGGCGTACTGCACGGTGAAGAGCCACCGAAAACAGTGGTGATTGAAGAGAACGGCGTGAAAATCAGCGTAGACATCGTTGGTGGTCATAAAACGGGTTTCTACTTAGACCAACGTGACAGCCGCCAACAAGCGATGAAGTACGTGAAAGACAAAGAAGTTCTAAACTGTTTCTCTTACACCGGCGGTTTTGGTCTGTACGCACTAAAAGGCGGCGCAAAACGCGTTATCAACGCAGACGTATCACAACCAGCTCTAGACACTGCAAAATTCAACGCAGAGCTGAACGAGTTTGATATCTCGAAAAAGCGTGCTGTGTTCCTAAACGCTGACGTGTTCAAACTGCTGCGCGAATACCGTGACCAAGGTACGAAGTTCGATGTTGTGATCATGGACCCACCGAAGTTTGCAGAAAGTAAGGCACAGCTAAACGGTGCATGTCGTGGCTACAAAGACATCAACATGTTGGCGATGCAAATTCTAAACCCGGGTGGCACACTACTGACCTACTCTTGCTCAGGCTTAATGGACCAGGTTCTGTTCCAAAAAATCATTGCCGACGCCGCAGTAGATGCAAACCGCCAAGTTAAGTTTGTAGAGCGTTTTGAACAAGCAGCCGATCACCCAACAGATACGGCCTACCCAGAAGGTTTCTACCTAAAAGGCTTTGCGTGTAAGGTGCTTTAATCGCTGATTAAAACTAACTCAAAAAGAAAACGGAGCTTTCGCTCCGTTTTTTTATTCTCTCAATTGCTCGAGGTTGGTGATGATACTGTTTGCGATATCAGCCGCCGATGCGCCGTCAAAGTTAACTTCAAGCTGCTGGCCATCTTTGTTGATGGTCAATGTTGAGTTTCCACCATCTTCCGTTACAGAAACTGAGATGTCGTCAACTTGCCCAGCATAGTCACCAGAACTCAGATCATCTAGCAGAACCGATATATCACTCTCACTCACGTCATCAAACAAGTCCGTAAAGTCTAATGAATCTCCGCTTTCAAAATCGGTGACTGTATCTGTTGCCGTATCCATTTCTGTCCACTTAAATACATCGTTACCCCCACCACCTGTGAGTACATCGTCTCCAAGTCCACCGATCAAGATGTCATTGCTGTCCGTTCCGACTAAGTTGTCATTCTGGTCGGTTCCTTGAATCGTATTAACTTGCAACGCTCCCACTTGAACACCAAACGCTTCGACCGCATCAACAGACACATTGGCAAAATCAATATCCACGGTTGCAGTATCGGCACTGGTGAGACCATCTGAATCTATTGCCTTGTAATCAAAGGAGTCGTTCACATTGTTAAAGCTGGTAATCTGAGTACCGACGAGAGTAAAACTCGCTTTGTCACTCGCACTGTTCGTCTCTGGGAACAAGCGAATTTCGTCGAAACTACCGTTAGTAATAGCCACTGTGGCAAAACCTTCTTGATTACCGGTAAACACAATGTCAGAGGTTTGAATGACCTGCGTTTCTGCTAGGACACCATCCATGTAAAAATAAACATTGATCCAAGCAGCTCCACTATTAAAGCGGTCATTTAAGCTCGCTAGGTCGAGGCGAGCTTCTTCGGCCTCGAGGCCTTCATCTAGCTCAATCGCAATGAACTCACTGGTACTGATCTCATCACCTTGTCCTGTTTCTCCGGGAGAAACAACAACCAAACCAACTTGTTGGTTTGCAAAGTCCACTTTGATTTGAGCGTTGTTAACAAAATCTCCGTTGCTATCGATGGTTCCACCAAAGAAACTCAAGCCATTAACGTCAACAGTGTCCGCGATAAAGTCTTTATCAAACTCATCCAACAAGTCTTGTGAATCAAAACTTTGTTCGTCGAAGAAGTCTTCAGTAAGCGCATAACGCACTTCTGTTGATTCGGGGATAACATCTCCTATTTCGAGTACAACCTCATTATTCTGGTCATCAAAGTAGTAAAGATACCCATACTCAGGGAGCGTCGTGATGCAAATGCTGGTTTCTTTATCATCGAAAGGATCGAAGTCATCTTCCAAGTCCTGCGCATAAGGACCAAAATCAATCAACGCATCTTCACCGGGGTTATTCAAATCAATAATGATGTTGAAATCTTCTACGGTTGGAGGAGTGTTGTCATCGTCAAGAATTGTACCAATACCTGAAGCCGCGACATTTTGGCCTTGAATTTCGCCAGTCAACGTGAAGTTTTCCGATTGCTCATAAACTTGGTCTTCAAGAGTATTAACGGTGACACTAAATGTCGTATCGTTTGCAGGAACTGAGACATCAAACGTTCCATCAGGTGCCACATTGACCACTTCGGTCGTATTGTCAGCATAAGTAATTGTCACGGATGTCGCATTAAAATCATCCCCTGCTAAAGCGGTTCCATCAAGTAATGACATGCTGACTAAGATCGCGACCGTACTCGCATTACTTAATGTGACATTAAAGGTCGCGTCCTCACCCTCGGTAACTTGTATATCTGTGATATCTGCAACGCTTGGTCGATCCGCTTCATCATCTATCGTTACCGTACCAACCGCAGGTGTAGTTTGAACAGACGTCGAACCCGATAGTGTGAATGTTTCATCACCTTCATAGATATCGTCATTTAATGTTTCCATCGTAACGCTAAATGTCGTATCCAATGCAGGAACCGTTACATCAAACGAACCATCAAGATTTACCACGACAACTTCGGTGCTGTTGTCCGCATAAGTGATCGTCACTTGTGTATCGGTATAATCCACACCACCGTCTGCGGTGCCATCGGCGAGTGTCATGCTGATAACAGTATCTGTTGTACTCGCATTACTCATGGTCACATCAAGTGTCGCAGGATCACCTTCATTAACCGTGGTTGAGCTAATCGACGCCACGGTTGGACGGTCGTCATCTGGATCGGGACCTGGACCACTACCATCATCAACAATCGTACCTGTACCTTCTGCTGGTGTGGTCTGAACAGCAGTTGCACCAGACAGCGTAAAGGTCTCAGGGCCTTCGAACAGGTCATCATCTGTTGTGCTAACGGTGATGCTGTATGTGGTGTCATTGGCAGGAACCGTTACATCGAACGAGCCATCAGGGTCTACCGCGACAATTTCAGTGCTGTTGTCGGCGTAAGTGATCGTCACCTGTGTATCGGCGTAATCCACGCCACCGTCTGCGGTGCCATCGGCGAGCGTCATGCTGACAACAGTATCTGTTGTACTTGCATTACTCATGGTCACATCAAGTGTCGCTGGGTCGCCTTCGTTTACCGTGGTTGAGCTAATCGATGCCACGGTAGGACGGTCATCATCTGGATTGGGACCAGGACCACTGCCATCATCAACAATCGTACCTGTACCCTCTGCCGGCGTAGTTTGTACGGCCGTTGCACCGGACAACGTAAAGGTCTCAGGGCCTTCGAACAAGTCATCATCTGTTGTACTAACGGTGATGCTGTATGTGGTGTCGTTGGCAGGCAC